>CAYYNI010000161.1:0-4698 GCA_964472765.1 uncultured Thermotogaceae bacterium
ACACCCTCTAAATCTTTTAACCGTTCGAATTGTGATCCCATAGCTACCTTATCAAAAATGGTGTAATTGTTTTTGTTAGTGATCCATTCGATGAAAGGCTCTATTTCAAAGGTTGGTTCAAGAGAAGTATTGACCAAGATTTTTCCATTTCCCAGTTCTTCAAATTCTTTTTGACCGAAAACAACGGTATACTTTGGAAGATGAGTGGAAACAACATCAACCGTGCTCAATAATTCAGCTATCTCGAGATATTCAACGCCTTTTTTCTCATAATCTGGTTTTCGGGATCGGCTATGATAAAAGACCTTCATTCCAAAGGATAAAGCTCTGTCAGCAAGCATTTTCCCCGTAGTACCAAGTCCGATAATCCCAAGTTTGTGGCCTGTGAGTTCCACCGGTTCTTCTTGCCACATGTGTTCACCGAAACCATGAAAGAGTCGTATGAGTTCGCTGATGATGAATTCAATCACGCCTTCGTCACCGTAATCGTATATTCCAAGAACTTGAATACCTTTTTCACGAGCTGCTTGAATATCCACATTGGCACTCTTTTCATCGAAAAGGCTGCAACACATACCAATGTAGCGAATTGAAGGACATTGTTCAATGATGTATCGATCGATTGATGTATTCCAGGAAACCAATACCGCATCTGCATGTGTACTATTGGAAGTTTTCCCGTTGATTCGTGAGATAATTTCCAAAGGATTGGACGGAAAGTCCTCATACAAAACAACTTCTTCTGCATATTTCGTTAATTCCTCTTTTTCGTCCACTTCAAGACCGGTGTTGTCAACAGCAACGAGTTTTTTGAATTGCAATGGTGTACCTCCTTTTAGACGAACATCCGATTATAACATCAGAAAATTCACAAACATAAACGTCCTCGCCGCTTTGTGAAAAGTTTTATTAATAAGGGTTCTGATTTTTTCAGTAGAGCCTTACTACTTTTTAGTTTTCGCTTAACGGAAGAGGATAGTTAAAGTATTATCTTTGGTCATGTTTTAACTTCCTTTTCCGAAAGTTTAAAAAACCTGTGATCATAAATAAGATGAAACTGCCAATAAAAACACCGAATCCTAAGGGTTGCAAATGAAAAAGCCCTCTTGCTGGATCCCATCTACCCATCCAATGAGTGAAGTAGTGGGCTAACAGATTCACGAACAGTAAACTCAGGACCAAGCTACCAGTAAGAATTGAGACCCAGGAAATCGTTTTTCGGCGTGCGAACACTGTCAACAAACCGCATATAAGGGCAACTGCGCCTGCACATACCCATGGCATCCATTTTGAAAAAGTCTCTGCTAATCTTAACCCCTGTGGATTGATTAAAGATGGAAGGAAATGCCACAACCAAAACCCAAGTAGTCCCCCTGTGATAAATCCCGCTAGGATATACAGAAATTTGAAAAGGAGAAATCCAAGCAATAGCGTAGCTAAGCCTGTGAGGATGGACATAGGTAATTCAGATCCGGGATTGGCTGCAAACCAATTGGTTACCACAGGGATTTGAATAATCCATGGGGAAATCATATACATTCCTGCAAGAAATCCCACGATACCCATGGCGACGTATGGAAACCAATGGCTCCCAAACAAAAGTGCTAAGGCAACCAGTATTGAAATGTACCAATATTCCATCATCCAACCTAAAAAAGTTAGAATCGGTTCTAAGGCTTGATCAGAAGAAACGGTTGGCAATCTAACGATTCCTCGATCTTGCGGAGCTGGTTGAAGTAATTGATCCGCTCTTTTAGCCAAATCAGGGTCAGTGCTTACCACATGAATTTGACCCGTTGGTGTAATGATTCCGCTACTGCCAGCAGGAACTTTTTGATGTCCAGCCTCTGATGGTGTTGTCGATATACTCACTTCACCCTTGCGTGTGGAGACGATGACATTGCCATCTTCATTAATCATAGCATGGTAAGCTGTATTGATAATCCGTATATAGGAGCTGTTGCCAAAACGAGCTACATCGTGAAGTGTGTTTAATGTGCTGTAAATCCCAAAAACTTTTCCGATTACCGGTATGGTGTACTTCGTAAGCGCCCATTCAATCCCTTGATCGCGACCCTGCATAGCTAGCCAACGCATAAAAGCATAATCATCAAACTGATCGTCAGGATTTCCGATGACCATTTGAAAAGGTTCTGAACCCGAATCTTTTTCAGCAACCTTCACTGCGCCTTGAAATAAATCCAGATACTTCAAGTAAATCTGAATATATCCGGTAGGAATGTACAAACCATTTTCCTGAATGGCGGAAAACTGCGTGTCATTTGGAAACGGCAAGCTATCGGGTGCCTTGACGACTAAATTCCTTGCATCGATAAGAACGGCATCACCGGCTCCAAGGGTTTGACCTATTCGTACGGGTTTGCCCCATCCTGATTGCACACCTGATATCGATGCAAACCCACCTCGTTTAAATTGGACACGGGAATCGCCCACGCTCCATCGTTCCTGGTAATCATCTATCAATTTGTACCGGCTCAGTGCCATGGTATCCCCTGCATATCGTTGTTGCTGAATGGTCGTGACCACATCCGGCATTTTAACAGAAATATGGCTTACATAAGCCATGTAATCAAGCCTTGCTTTGTTTTCCTGTGTCACCGTCACTACCTTCAATTCAGGGCGGTTGGGGTGTTCAAGGATGTGTTCCACCCGGATATTCACATCCAACGGTTGATTCCAGCTCGGTAGACACACCCCTGTATATCCCCTGTATGCCAGGATTTTGGCAAAATCCGGAAAAAAGGTCAGGTTCATTTTGCCATCACTTTTAGTTGCAATGGTCATCGGTTTTTGCATGTCAGTGACGATAGGCGATTGAAAAGAATCACACCAAAAATAATCCTTGAGTTTGGCCCAATTATTGGCAATATTGTAAAGATGAATGGTCAATTCCCGATTGGGTAGGGGATGGAGATTGCCTCTGTCATCTTTATATTGAAGACTAATCCCAAACGCTAATGGTTTCTCCAGAGTAGGTTGATGGGTGACCGTCAATACCATGGGCAAAACAGCTGGAAAGGTGAGTTGATCTTCTGCCATTCCGCCATGTCCGTCATCTACCAGTACACGCACAGTATGCCAGCCTTCCTCCAGACCCTCTAATTCAAGACGATCCTCTTTTATTTCCTGTTTTTTATCATCTACAAACCAGACGAAAGTGAGTGGATCATTATCCAAATCTTCGATTTTCGTTGAGAAAATCACCGTATCATGGACAGACGGCTGTTGATGGCTTGATGAAAGTGTAACCCTTGGAGCCCTGGTTCCTTCTCCAAGAAATCCTCTCACATATCCGTAATATCCCGCTTTATCCATTTTCAGGAACATAGAAGCAACCTGTGCATCCCGTTGTTCTTTTGATGTTCCATCACTTATTACCTTAGTTTTTAAACTTTTATACGGTGAAAATTCCCATCCTCCCGGAGTTTCATATTTAGGATTTTTCCATTCCAACAATTTTGTACTGTAAGTAATCTTTGTGTAGAGTTCTCCTTTTCCGTTCTCGATCCATTGTTTTAGGGTGAACAGCAGAATAACTTCACAGCCATTTATCGGATTTGGTGCTGAAGGATGATGCATCTTCAATGTTTCTGTTTCGAGGACTTCCGCCTTATAAACCTGCTCCCATATCATGCTAAATGAATAACGCTTTTTTGCGTAGCAATTTTGTCTTTCAGTTGGATCCTGTATCGCACTGCAGTCCACTCTCTCATTTTCAAAGTTTTCCTTTTGGATAAAAGCTTGAACCGCTTGCTGAATCTCCTGATCCGTAGGCAAGGTTTGCCATCCGCTCGCATAGATAGATACGTTGAAAAAGAGTATACCGACTAAGATCACAATCATAACTTTAGAAAAAGATACGCATAACTTCATGTTATCACCCTCTCTGGAAGAAAACGAATTAAAAACATATATTCCATTTTCTTAGAAATACTGCTAAAAAAGGAACAAAAGTATTTGTTACGTTTCCAAGCATTATTCATAAGAATATTTAATTTTGAATACTTCATTTTAAATGATTCTGCAAATTTTTGTATTGAATTCAGATCAGCAAGATCCAGTTGCATTACATCTATCTTTATACTATCATCACCGTTTTTAATGAGTGCTTTTGCCTTCTCTCCTTTTTCAATATTTCTACACGCCAGAACAACACTTGCACCTCGCAAAGCATAATATTTAACATCTTCAAATCCTAGTCCACTGTTCCCACCGGTTACAACAATTACCTTGTCTTTTAGTGATTGAGTTTTTTTGCTATTCCAGAATAAATTGTTCATATATCACTCCATTAAAAAAACTGGTTATAATTCAGGTGATGATTATTCTCAAATATAAATGATGAAGACAGATCTTCTGTTCTATCTTAAATCGCCCATAGCATCCTTCTGTAAGCCATCTATTTGGATTTTATTTGCAAATAGAATTGTTCTCTCGGCAAAGTCCGGCAGTAAGGTAAAATTTACAGTGCGCCACCACCTCCGGAACTGGATCCGCCTCCGATACCACCGGAGCTTCCTCTTCCACCTCCTCGGAAGCTTCCACTGTCTTGTGCGCTTCTTGCTATTAACATGATTATTCTAGCAACGGTTCTTACATTGGATGCAGTGATTCTGAAATTTGCAGATCGGATGATAGCGTTCATCAGATAGCCCATTCGTTGATCATAGGCACTGT
>CAYYNI010000162.1:0-4694 GCA_964472765.1 uncultured Thermotogaceae bacterium
ACCATAAACCGTAATAGGTATCAATGATACTGTTTTTAAAGATGGTACTAAAATAACCTTTTTTCATATAGATTCTCCATACTATCCTTGGTCGAGTTATTGGTGATTATACACTGTTTAAAGTTCTATTCCATCATGGGCAAATGTATCCCTACACCGCTTCCGATAATCAACAACACCCTCTTATTTGTGTGGGATATCCACCATTTCGATATAGGCCGTTTTCAACAGATTGCCATTGTTGTCATAGGCTTTGGTCACTTTCTTTGCCTCAGCTTTTTTGGTTCCACCTCATACGATCCCGTTGGTTATTGTCAGTTTAGCTAATCTATCATTCATCATAATCATGATCATGATAACCCTCAAAAAAAACTTGGGGCGTTAACCCCAAGTTTCAATAAAAAAATTCGATTATGAATCAAATTCGATTTTTTCTGTTTCTCATTAATCCAGTAATAAGGATGTATTTCAAACCATTTTTATCTACTTGTTAAATTGGTATATAAAAGTAAATATCCTTTCCTTCTTCCGGATTCGGATCTGTTCTTTCTGAGATTGGAGAACCGCTCTCCAATTGATTTCCATCATACTCGTTGTTGTTCGATGGCGTATTATTTCCTTCCACGTCATTTACCGTATTCGTACCTGCAGCATTCGGATAGTTTTGTTTATTCCATTCATCTCCGTCGGCATTTTTAACCACACAGTCTGAACAGATGTAAATACCTGCACCTTTTCCGTTAATAGCGACACAGCTTGCCGTGTTATTTTTGATTTGATTGCCGTAAATGGTTGGTGAACTTCCCAGTGTGACATAAACCCCGGCGCCACTTACATAGGCATAGTTATCAGTCATCTGATTAGAATAGATTTGAGGAGAACCACCCCAAATACATATTCCACCACCACGGTCATTGACATTTTTAGAGATAACATTATCATAAATTAATGAATGACTGTTTTCTAAAAGAACGCCACAACCAAGGACCGATGAGTCTTCATCTCCTGTCCAAGTCCCATTTTCCGTAATGAGGTTATTTCTGATCGTTGCTGTTATGTCAGAAACATAAACGGCAGCGATAGGGGCATCCTTTCTAAGAGAAACCTTTCCGCCTCCTTCTGCACCGGTTATCGTAAATCCTTCGATAATGACCTGAATAGGAACATCTCTTGAGGTACTTATGTCTGGTTCTGGGGATATGATTGCAATAGCACTTCCGAGAGCATCGCCATCGATAATCGTTGTTTCACTTGCCAAGTCCGTACTCCTGAGGTGGATTGGTTTTGAGATTGTGATGTTTTCGACGTAAATCCCTGGCCAAACGGTGATCGTGGACATTTCATCAGTACTGGCACTGGCAACTGCATCAGCGATCGTCTCATGCCAGGTGGTTTCCGGTTGAGCGGACCTACCATTTCTTTCTCTGCTTACAGACAAATCATTAGGCAGACTATACAACTTGACAAACTTTGTCGGATTGATGTCAATGGCATATTCTTTTTCATCTGGTGCTCCTTCCTCAGAAGTTACAACGAGTGTGGCATCCTCTGTCAATTGAGCATCATCAGCAAGTGGGTTCTCTTTACTGGAACTACTGTTGTAGATAATGTGGATCTGATTGGAACCGTCCGCTGATTCAATATTCGCCAAAACGGTTGCAACCGTTGTATCACATGCTACCAAGAGTGATGTTGCAGAGCCGGTGGTCTTGAACTGGATAAGTTCCGGATTATCTCCAGTCAGGTTAAAGTCCGTATTTGTTGAGGGAATATACTCAAAACAAATATCCCTTCCATTCTCGTCAGCTTGCCGATTTCTTTCCGATGAACGTATCTCTTGCAACATGTTGCCTTCATAGGTGTTATCACTTGCCGGGAGTGTGTTGCCTTCCACATCGTTTACCGTTACATTCGGGTCGACATTTGGATAGTTATCTCTTTCCCATTTTTCATTGTCAGCGTTTAAAACATCCATATTTAGATATACATAAACCCCGGCGCCATTGACAGCCGTGTTATATTTAATTTCGTTGTTGTACAAAACAGGAGAAGCTTGTGCTGTAAGATCTACACGAACAGAACTGGACCTCATTGGTGATCCAATACAAATTCCCCCACCGTTTCCATCACTTGTATTGTAACTGATGGTATTGGCGTATATTTCAGGACTACCGAAAGCAACGCAAATCCCAGCGCCACGAGGGTCATTTTCTATACTTCCTCTTTCCATGCTGGTAAAGTAACTTCCAGTATAGATGTTATGACTGATGGTATTATCATGGATTTTAACCTCTGCACTCTGTGCATTGACATAAATTCCTCTTGCTCCTCTATTAGAAGTATCCGTTCCGTTTTTGGTGATGATGTTGTTTCTAATTTCGGTGTTCATGTTGTTAACGATGATACCGGCAGCAATTTCCGCTGACCGATTTCTTTCTCCGGATGAATAAACAGCCCCCATGGCATTGGTAATGGTAAAGCCTTCTATTGTAACTGTACCTTCCGGGCTGTAACTTCTTTCTGAAGCATATTCTTCAGAACCGATGGTAACCACAACCAATTCTTCATTTCCATCGATGATGGTGGTGGCCTGTACGGTTTCACTGGCCGGATCGGAACTCATGAGGTGAATGGGTTTGTCAATCGTGAGTGACTCTTTGTACCTTCCCGGCCACACCATGACCGTGGCTTCGTCTTCGGCGGCATCAATCGCCGTCTGAATGGTGTCATAATTCCATCCAATATCTTTTACCACCCAGATGACCTTCAGGTTATCCGTGCTCACCAATTTGTTCTGGAAGCTTTCCAGGTAAGCGCCGTCTGTGGACTGAATGGTTCCACGGGTATAACTCACATGGACTTGATTGTTTTTACCGATGGGATATTTCAGGGTTATTATGATGTGTTCTGCCTCGTCTGTTTTCAATTCTGCGGCTGTTATTTCATTCACATACCCGTTGACGAGGACTCCGAATTGTTCGTATTCTGTAGCTGTGGGCGCTTGCATGGCTTTGTCAAATCCCAGGTCTATGGTTTGACCGTCGCTGTTGATGATCGCCGTGTTTAAAATGGGTTTTTGCCCCGGAACTTGGTTGGTTACCGGTTTGTCTGTATAACTTTCCAGGAATGAACCATCTTGAGCCTTTATGTTTCCTTGAGTGTAATCAATGGTGATTTCATCTGTGGTTTGTACCGGTGTTTCCAAACTCAACAGGTATTGATTGTTCGTTCCCGGTTTGAGTTCTATTTTGGTTGTTGTAAGGGTTTCTTCTTGTCTGTTATTTTGGGCCGTATCGCTATTTTTTTTCACAGTATATTGATTGTGTTTTCCCGCAGGATCAGCCATGGCTTTATCATAAGTGAGTTCAATTTGTGTGCCTTCCCGGTTGGTAACGGCATGGGTTTGTGTAGGCGAAGGAATGATATCGGTTTTAAAGGTCCATACGCCACTTTTTGTGGTGTTTCCATTTTGGGTGTTAACCGCTTCCACTTGCCAATAGTAAGTCGTATTCCCTTGTAACGCCTCCTGGATTTGGTATTGTTGCTGGTCGAGATCTTCTTTAGCCAATGAAATTGTTTTGGGATTAGAGGAGAGGTAGACACTATAAGTGATGGTTTGGTCGTTTTTGTCGTGTTCCCATTGAAGCAATGGCAGGTCTAAGGCATTGATGGCTTGACTGCCATCGGCGGGTGATGGGGTATGTGGAATGTCCATGCCATCACTTTCGGTCATGAAAGATTGGGTTTGGGTCCGTGTGGCTGCTCCGTTATCGTCTTTAACCAGAATAAACCAGTAATAGGTTCGCCCCTTTTCTATTCCAGCTGGTTGATAACGGGTTTGTTCTATACCTTCAACGGTGACATTTCGGTTGGTATTTCTAACGATATCGATGTAGACGTAATATTTAAAGAGGTCTCCATCCGGGTCTGTGCTGGCACTCCAACTGAGAGTAACATCGGTAGCTACGGTTGTGGCACCATCCGTGGGACCAATCAGTTCTGGTTGAGTAGGGGGTCTGTTCCCGGTTTTGACTCCTGAACTTCCCACCACACTGGTTTGGCTGGCATTGTTTTGAGCAATGATCACCCAATCGTAAAAGGTTTCACTTTTCATGTTTTGAAATCTATGAATGGTGTCGGTAGTATGGGCTGTGGTAGCAGGTTCTATTCTTGATAACCATCTGACAAGATCTTGTTCATTTCTACTTTCCGAAAAGGTATCTTTTTCATAAACGTTGATCGTGTACTGGATTATATTAGATGGATTTTGTTTATCTTCATACGCCGGCCAGTCTAAGGTAAAGGAAGTGTTTTCCACTTGTGAAATGATGAGTACAGGATCGGGGGGGAGTTCTTCGGGATCAGCCGGTTGGGGGAGGCCTTCTCCATTAATGGTGAAGTTCCAAACGGGTGAAGGCGTTTTATTTCCTGCTATGTCTCTTGCAGTTACTTGCCAGTACCAAACACCTTCAGACAAATTGGGCATAAGGAAGTAATTTTCTTTGGTTTCGTAGTAATTAGGATCGTCAAGCCCTTCTATACTTTTGGCAAAGTTGACAATATATGTAATGTCTTTTCCCTCGGGATCAACACTCTTTGTCCATTTGGCGTAGAAGTTGTTTTCATCTACCAGTTCACTCAAGACGGGGTAAATATTGATAACCGCACTGGGAGGGTTATCATCGCCAATGGGG
>CAYYNI010000163.1:0-4633 GCA_964472765.1 uncultured Thermotogaceae bacterium
GGTTGATCGGGACGAGCCCAGGCATTTAGCCTTGGCAGTTCAGGAGATGGGATTGAAATACGTGGTGGTAACCTCCGTCACAAGGGATGATTTGCCCGACGGGGGAGCGGAGCATTTTGCGTCGGTGATTCGAGAAATTCGGGCGATTTCAGAGGACATCGGCATTGAAGTTCTGATACCCGATTTTAAAGGGGATGAGGATGCCCTGAGAGTAGTGGTTCAAGCAAAACCAAAGGTGATCAATCATAATATCGAAACCTTAAAGAGACTTTATCCTGATTTGAGGCCCCAGGCGAAATACGAGCGGTCTTTGACCCTTTTAAAAAGGGTCAAGCAAATGGATCAGGAAATCATTTCAAAATCGGGTTTTATGGTGGGTCTTGGCGAGACGATAGGTGAAGTGGAACAATTAATGGCTGACCTGAGAGAGCATGATTGTGAAATGCTCACCATTGGGCAGTATCTGCAACCTTCCAGGGATCATTATCCGGTGATTGAATATGTTCACCCGGACATCTTTAAACAATATGAAAAGATGGGTTATGACATGGGATTTAAACATGTTGTTTCCGGTCCGCTTGTGAGAAGCTCTTATCATGCCGACGAAGCGTTTCGTTGCGTCTGATAAAGATCGTATGGTTGTCGGGGTGGGAAAATGGAGATTCGTACTTTAACTAAACCGGATGTTGAGCAATATATGAATCTGAGAATTAATGATTTAAAACAGAACAATGATGCCTTCGAGTCTTCATTTGAGGAAGAAGTGGAATCTTGTATGGAAAGAATGTATCAACGACTTGCCAGTGAAGACGAGTTGGCTTTCGGTGCGTTTGAGGACGAACAATTAGTGGGTGTGGTTTCTTTGCTGTTGTCTCAGCAATCCAGATTAAATCATAGAGCCCGAATTATCGGCCTTTATGTGGATCATGCTTATCGCAACAGCGGTGTGAACAGGATGCTCGTCAAAAAAGCGGTAGAAGAAGCAAAAAATAACAAGGCTGTGGAACAGCTTTATATCAACGTGGTGGCATCTAATTTTGTTGCCAAACGGCTGTACAAATCGTTGGGCTTCCATACCTATGCGGTCGACAGGAATGCCTTAAAAATTGATGGAAAGTATTACGATGAGGAGTTGATGGTACTTTCTTTTATCTGAGGGTAACAAACCAATGATTTATCGAACAGGAGGAGCGGTATGTGGGTTGATTTTGTGAAGCAATACCCCATATTATCGGCAATGATCCAGTTTGCCGTTTTGGGAACAGTAGGGGAACTGTTGGGTTCTGCCATTCGTAAGGGTAAATTTTCGCTTTTTTCTTTGAAAATCACCTTAGGGAAGATGTTGATATGGGCGATTTTGGCTGTGATGATCAAATACGCCTTTGTGGGATTCACCGGATTTGTCCATGAACTAGTTGCCCATCAAATGCTGCCCGATTTATTTTTGCCCTTCTTCATTTCAGCCTTTATGAACGGCCTTTTTGGCCCGATAATGATTCTTACCCATCGTGCATTGGATAATTTTTTGGAAAGAAAGAGAAACTGGAAAGGGATCAAAGGAGCGATTTTGACTCTGCTGTGGTTTTGGATTCCGGCACATACGGTCACATTCATGCTGCCTTCTTTGTGGCAGATCACGCTTGCGGCTTGTTGGTCCGTTATTTTAGGCTTGATTTTGGGATTTTTTAACCGAGAAAAACCCCAAGTAAAAAAATAGGATAACCCGTTTTCAATGTAGAATAATCTCAATGTGAAGGAGGGATTTGATGAACGGTTTTTTCAACAGTAATTTCAGCACATTGCCCGCAGCATTGGATGCAGCCAGCACCCGAAATACCATCATTGCTCAAAATATCGCCAATGCGGAAACGCCAGGCTATAAACGCAAAGAAGTGGACTTTGAAACCTATTTGCAGCAAGCCATGGGAGACGGTGATGGATTAGAGTTGAAAAAAACCAACGACAAACATTTTCAAAAATATCCCTCAACAATTAGAGATGTTGAAGCCAGAATCAGAACCGTCTCGAATACCCGAATTACCAACGACGGCAATAACGTGGACATTGACCAACAAGAGGCTTTGCTGGCAGCCAATACCATACGCTATCAGACATTGAGTCGGCTGATGAGCATGACGATTGCCAGATACAACACAGTAATAAAGGGGGTTAGATGATGCTTGATATTTTCAGTACGATGAATATCAGCGCATCGGGTATGACTGCCCAACGAATGCGCCTCGATGTCATTGCGGATAATATAGCCAACGCCGAAACCACCCGAACCGATGAAGGCGGTCCATACAGAAGAAAGAATGTGGTGTTTCAGGAAGTGCTCAATAAGGCCATGGGTGTCAGAGGGGGGTCAACTAATACCCTTGCAACCGATCAGCTGGGAGGAGTTCATGTTGATTCTATTGTGGAAGATCAGCGTCCCTTTAAACTGGTTTACGATCCTGCCCATCCTGACGCCAACGAAGAAGGGTATGTCCAGATGCCGAATGTCAATGTTCTCCGTGAGATGATCGATCTAATCAATGCACAAAGGTCTTACGAGGCTAATGTGTCTTCAATAAATGCAACGAAGGCGTTTGCAAGCGCAGCGCTGGGAATTGGAAAAGGGTGATTTAAATGAGTAATGGCATTGATCCCATTAGCAACCTCACAAGCCTTGACCCTATTAAAAGGCTTGAACGAATTCAGAATACTCAGGTATCTCAAGTAAAAAAAGGCGAAGCGGAACCTGATTTCCAGAAGATTTTAAACGACGCCATCAAAGGTGTGAATGTGCAGCAAAAAGATGCCATTCAGGCTGAGGATGATTTTGCCGCCGGTAAGATCAGTAACATTCATGATGTGATAATCCGGGCGGAAAAGGCTGCCATGTCTTTGACCATGACCATGGAAGTCAGAAATAAGATCGTTGATGCCTATAAAGAGATCATGAGAATGCAGTTGTAAAGATGTTTCGCATTGTCTGCCTATTTGTGCTGCTGATCTGTTCCACACTGGTTGTTTCTCAGGAGCTATATATCAAGGCTCAAGTCATGATCGAATCGGATCGCAATCAGATGGTTTTGTCTGATTTTGTGGAGAATCCGCAGCTGTTACAGGAACAGGGAATGGCAGACATCATCTTTGGGTTTTCGCCAATGCCGGGGCGTTCCATGAAGGTGAGTCTTCAGTATATCGTTTCGAAATTTGATAGGTATCTGGAGGGTGTTACTTTTGTTCTGCCCGATGCAGAAGTTGTGCTGGTGTATCGAAAGGCTCTATCGAATATCGAAGAAGAAAATGCCACTAAAACAGCGGGCAAGGATGTAAAAGTAAACACCGACGGCCGTGAATCTAACACATACGACGAAACAACAATCAAAAACCTTATTTTATCGGCGTTTGAAGAAAAGATTGAAATCACCTTTGATGAGAGAATAGAAATGACCTTTGAAGAATTTCCCCCGACCCCTTTGACAGGGACAATTGAATCGATAAATCTTTATACAAGGGGATCCGGTAAATATATGGCCAGGGTCGAAAGGATTGAAGGGGATGGGTCCAAAAGATATGATACGGCTGTTTTTACTGTAAAATGGCCGGTGTTGGCTTTAAAAGCTAACAAACTGATTCGCAAAGATGTGCTGTTGGCTCTCGAATACTTAGTTTTTGAAGAAGTCGATTTTTTTGATTACGATAACCCCGTCCTGGCCTCACAACTTCCCTCTGATTACGTCGCTGCCTATACTATCAGCGAAGCAATGGTTCTTGAATGGAAAATGCTAAAAAAAAGGGCTTATGTTTTAAAGGGGCAAATCATCAGTGCAATGGTGCAAATCGGGGGAGTAACGGTTATTTCGCAGGTAGAAATGCTAGAAAATGCCGAGATAGGGCAATTGGCAAAGGCGCAGAATGTGGATTCTCGTATCATTGTCACCGGGATTATTGAAGCGGGTCCTCTTTTGAGGGTGACATATTGATCGGTATGAACAGTTTGAAGTATGGAGGAATCGGATGAAAAGATTGATCGTAATGTGGTTGATAATCGTGGTTGTGTTGACGGCGGGATTTTCAACATCCCTTTGGAATAACTCCACAGATGACAAATTCAGATCCCTCTACAGTGATAATAAAGCGTACAAGGTTGGAGATATTGTAACGATCTTAGTATCCGAAACCGTTTCGCTGACTCAAAATGATTCAGCAGATGATAAAAGAAAAGGATTGGTCAGTAGTGCCCTTTCATTTATCGGAACCGTAGGGAATTTGGCCTTGGATAAATTTATTCCTGTCAATGGCGATGACCAGGGGCGAACCCAGACAGATAACACGGCTCAATCCCAGGTCATCACAAGAATTGCAGCAACGATCGTTGAGACTGATCAAAACGGGAACCTGATCATTGAAGGCCGTAAAGAAACCAAGGTGGGACAAGACGTGCGAGAACTGCTCATTCAAGGGAAAGTCAGGCCCGCTGACATCACTGCCCAAAATACGATCGATAGCTTCAAAATCGCCAATGCCAAGATCTGGTACAACGGCAACGTGGTGTTTGAACAGGATCCTTCTGAACAGAGCTGGGTGGGCTATATCCTTTCGGGTATATCGGGAATAATCTTTTAAACAAAGGGTGATTGGA
>CAYYNI010000164.1:0-4628 GCA_964472765.1 uncultured Thermotogaceae bacterium
TCAGGGGTGTTTATTGCATGGTTATCGGACGGAAATCGTAGATGAGAAGTTGAGTGACAGACGATGAGAGCTTGAATATATGTAACTTTAAAGGCACTATTATTTGACTCTATGAACAGAAAATGTTAGAATATTAAAATCAATTGGATTCAAACGTAACTCTAACAATGATCTTAGCTGATTCTCTAAGTCTATATTTTAAATAAAAACCAACCATTAATAAATAGTATGGTTAAAAATATATTATTTAAAAAATATATGTAGGCTATTAAAAAATGAAAGGAGCAACTATTTGGTGATAGACTTAATTCCTTTGGGTGGTGCGAATAGCATTGGATCAAGTTGTTATCTGTTAAAAATAGATGAAGTCAATGTTCTGATTGATTGTGGGTTGAAAATAGCTCAATTCTTAGTATTTGATAATCCAATTCAAAATCTTCTAAAAGAAATTGGTCATTTGACGAATCTCCATGGTGTTTTTGTGACGCATGCCCATTTGGATCATATGGGAGCTTTGCCTATTTTAGTTGCTAACGGATACAATGGAATGTTTTATGGGACTTCTATTACAAAAGAACTGACTTATATCTCACTGTGTGATTTCTACAAGAAGTATTACTATCAGCAAGATTCAAAAACCTTTGAAATTCAAAAGCACAATATCGACTATATTCGTGCTTTTTGGGAACCGGTTGATTATTATCATAAAAGACAAATATACAATTTCCAAGTTACTCCCTTAATTAGCGGTCATCTTATTGGGGGTTGCAGTTTTTTAATAGAAGCAGGTAGTAAACAAATTCTCTTCTCAGGAGATGTTTCTCTAAACCCTTTGTCTCAAATGAGTTATCCTTTGATTGAAGACTGTGATTATTTTATTTGTGATGGAACTGGCTTAAAGATAGAAGGGAAGATACAGGACCTTTCTGAGGCAGAAGAGTTGTTAGTACTTTTAAATTCATCAAAGCCTGTTTTAATCAACAATTATGTGTTGGGGAAGGATATCTTTTATTTACTGAAGATAAAAGAGATAATTGAAAGATATGGTTTGCACAAGCAAATAATTGTCACGACGTACACCCAAAGACTTTTGTCTATTTATGAAAAGCAGTATCCAATAAGGTTTAACGATATAAAATTCTCCGATAGGTTCTCAAATGAGTCGGATACAATTTGGATAGGGAATTACAACGTTGATCCTGAAAGAGTGAATATTATCGATCGTTTGATTCATTATCATAATCATCTTAATCAATCTCAGTTGTTGTTTTTAATCAAGGAAATCCTCAAGCCTTCGAAAACTTTTTTTGTTCATACCAATAGTACGAAAGTGCCCACAATATTCGAAAATTGCTATTTAATTTATGAAAATTTGCATTACGCTTTGGAGGGATAAAATGTCAAACTATTTGGATCGTAGTAAAGTGATGCTGTTTAAGAAAAGTGTGGAGTCTGTCTTCATGAAAAAAGACAGATTTAGGAAAGAAAAATATTATGAATTGGATCAAAAAATTGTCAGACGAATCAAAGAATACGACAAAGGGCATCGGATTAATCAGAATTGGCGGAATATTCTATCTGGTACAAAGTTTCGTTCAAAGGAGGATTTGTTTGATTATTTTCGTTTAAGAAACAGAAGAGATCAGTTAAACGGTAGTCGAGTACCCGAAGTGATTTCAATTCTCTATGCCGCTTCCAATGATAGCGCCTATATTCTGGAATTGTTGAAAGACGGGAAATTTAATATGGCTAAAAACTCAAACATTTTAGATAGAAAGTATGCTTCAATGCTCTATTATCGGTTGCTTGGAGAATATTTGTTGGAAAAGTTATCTGCTTATGCTGAGTTTATTGATGAAACGGAGAAGCTTGAAACTATCTTATCCAATTATGATTTTTGGATATTTAAAAGTATTCTTGAAGAATTTTTGTTAAGTGTCATTCAGCTTACTGAAAATCATTTGAAAAACAACGAAAGTGCTTTCGAAATGATGATCAATACAAATAAAGAACTGACTGAAAGGTTGGATGAAAAAAGTGATAATTTTAAGGCAGAAGTTATAAAAGAGCTGTATCTTAAGTTAAACAATGTTCAGACCGATTTTCTTCTTGATAAGATTTCTGTTTATGCAAATTTGTTGAAGGATAATCACTATCATTTGCCAAATATAGAAGTTCGCATATTAATACATACCCTTTTATCTGGATTTGATGCAATCGGTTTAGAAAAAATCGGTGAAATAGGGGATGAGGTCTTAATCAGTCACGATGAAGATAAAGAGCAGTTTTTTTGTGTGGATGGGTTATCCTTAAACATGAATTATAGAGTTTCCAATCCGGGATGGAAAATCGCAAACCAGGTGTTGAAAATGGCTGAAGTGAAGAAAGTGGAAAAGGAGGGGGTTTAGTATGCAGTATATCGGTATTGATGTAGGAACCAGTAACACGGTAGTGTCTTGGTATAATACGGTTACAAAAAGTGCACAAGCCCTTGAATTACTCCAAACAGATGCTTCGCATTCACAAGTGAGAAATAAAACTATTCCCTCGGCAATCTTTCTGACAGAGGAAAATGAACCTTGGTTTGGGACTATTTCAAAGCATATCAATGAGATTCATATCGCTAATCGTATTGTAAAATCTTGGAAAATCTCTTTGGGAACGGAGCAGATTTTCCAAATAGGGCCTGTCACCTACAAACCCTATCATTTTGCTAAAATGTTGCTTATCTATATTAAAAATCAGTTAGATGAGTTTTTTGGCAATGAGGACGAGAAAACGGCTGTTTTTTCTCTCCCGGCCTCTGCAAGTAATTCCATGCGTGAAGATATGCAAAAGGCAATATTTGAGTCGGGATTCTCAATTAACGTTCCCGTTTTGTTTTTAGATGAACCTACTGCTGCATTGAACAACTTTTTAAACATGCAAAACACCGGTCGGATTCCTCCAAATTTATTGGATCTAAGTGAACCGAAAAATATTATGGTTTACGATATAGGTGCTGGTACTGTTGATGTTACTATTCATAAAGTGTATTTAAACAATTTTGGTGTTTTGAATTCTGAACAAATCAGTATTTCTCGTTTTAACAAATGTGCAGGTGATACTTTTGATCATCTGTTTGTTAAAAATTATCTTGAACCTTATTTACATCATAACTGTAAAATTTCATCGGAAGAGTTGGAAGTGCTTTATCCTGTGCTGAGAAATATTGCAGAAAGAACCAAGATAGAGCTGTGTCAGATCTATTCGAACAAAAAAATGACTGGACAGAGAATTTCCTATGATTCAATTAAATACAGCATTGTCAAGGCTACGATTGGTACCACTATGCACTCAATCATGACAGACATCACCCTTCAAGAGTATATTGATTGTGTGAGTTCGCTTCTTAAACCAAGCAGCATTGAGCAGAATAACATCGGATATCCCATATACAGTGCGATCAATAGGGCAAATTATAATCTCCAAAGGGAGTTTGAAATTGATGCCATTCTGTTTAACGGCGGTATGTCTTATGCTCCTTTTGTACAGGATTGTGTCTCTCAAATTCTCAAGGATAAAAGGGTGTTGAAGATATCTGACTATGCAACAGCAGTATCGCAGGGTGCGGCTTTAATAGCATATGAGTCTTTTATCACGTCTGATGCTTTAATTTCCAATCAAAATGAAAGAAAACGTGGTTATGAAAATAAATCCATCCTTGCTGAATCACTTTATTTAAAAGAATCCATCGGTACATTTATACCTTTGATCAAGCAGGGAACTCCCTTGCCATTTCAAAATGACAATCTTGAAAAAATGACAGTCAATCACGATACGGAAGCGTTGTTATTCAATTTTTACAAAGGAGATGAAAGTATTCCTGATGATGTTAAAGAATATATTGGGAGCTACTCATTAGAAACTGGAAATAGCATCCATGAAGGCGAACCGCTTACAGTAGGGATAGAAATAAAAGAAGACAAACGGATCTGTCTCTCCATAAAGGATTCAGAAGATCGTCAATATCAATTGGATTTTAAATTTGAGCAAAACAATTCTGAAAGCAGTAAGCAATCAGCAGCACAAATAAAAGTCCCAATAAGGCTTCGCAAGCCCTTGTTGTCGAAAAGCGAAAAAGGAAACATCGGACAACTCCTGTCTCATTACTATAATTTAGTTCTTTCAACATCGGTCAATCCCAATAGAGACAAAAACAATCAGATCAAACGGTTAGAATCACAATTTGTCAATCATGAATTACCATTTTCAGTATTCACGGGTATTGAAAAATATATTAAAAATAATCTAACATTTAATCAATTAGGAAATGGCAAAGGTCGTTTCTTTTTTCTGTTGGGAAAAATGCTGGAGAATAATTTATCTGAAAATCTGGAAAATGAAATGATTGATTTCATAATGAAATCCTATGAATATCATTTTGATAAAGGAACGAGAATCAGTATTATTGTTGCGCTTGGGAAATCTCAAAATCCTGATGTACAGGATTTTCTGATGGAAATTCTTAAGCGCTCTCGAAAAAAAAGCGAATCAAACAAAGGACTCATTGACGCTCTACACATATCTTTAGGAAAAACCCTTACAAACCCCTCTTACTACAAAAACATTGCTCAATCTCTAAACAA
>CAYYNI010000165.1:0-4601 GCA_964472765.1 uncultured Thermotogaceae bacterium
TTCTACGGGGAGGATGAGTAATGACAAAAGAAATGTATCCGGAGTTTTCTCTGGATTTTGTTCGTGTGACAGAAGCAGCCGCTTTGATGAGCAGTCGATACTTAGGTTTTGGGGACAAAGAAGCGGTAGATGGTGCCGCAGTGGATGCCATGAGGGGAATGTTGGATTACATCGACATTAAAGGGACGGTCATTATCGGCGAGGGGGAAAAAGACGAAGCACCGATGCTTTTTAGCGGTGAAAAAGTGGGAAGCTATATTGAAAACGCCCCCGAAATGGATATCGCTGTTGACCCTATTGACGGAACCCGTTTGGTTGCCTATGGTCTTCCCAATGGCATTGCGGTAATGGCAGCCGCCGAACACGGACAGATGGCATCATTACCTACATTTTACTGCAGCAAACTGGCTGTCGGTCCTGAACTTAAAGGCCGATTGGATATCAACGCCCCCATTCGGGAAAACCTAAAAGTAGCTGCAGCGGTACTGAACGTTGACGTAAGCGAGATCACAGTGGTGATTTTGAACCGGGATCGCCATAAGGAAATCATAGACGAAATCAAAAGATCCGGAGCCCGGATTAAATTGATCAGCGATGGTGATATTGCCGGGTCTATAGCCACCGCAACACCGGAGAGCGGTGTGAATATATACATCGGTATCGGTGGATCTCCCGAAGGAGTGCTGGCAGCCGCCGCTTTGAGAACACTTGGCGGTGAGTTGCAAGTTAAACTCTGGGCTCAGACCGAAGAAGAAAAACAACAATTGACAGCAGAGGGATGGGATTTTGACAAAGTGTATCGTACCCATGACTTAGTGGGCGGAGAACATGTCATTTTTGCCGCTACCGGTGTGACAAAAGGTGATTTTCTCAATGGCGTTCGATTTGTCCATGGAAAGGCCATAACCGAATCCATTGCCATGAGAATGCCCAGTGCTACTGTTCGATACATTACCACCCATCATGACCTGAAAAAAAAGACCATCAGGCTCAAATCATCCAGTGGAGATGAAAAATACATCGATATTCGACATTAGGGAAAGTTAATTTTTTAAAATAAGCGATAATGGCGGTTATTAAAAACCGCCATTATTTTATTAAAATCGTCCGGGAAAAACCGTCCATGTATGAGTTATTTACTAATCCATTCTTTAGAAAGATTGTCTGCAGCCGGGTCACTGCGTGAAATAGGCATGAACCCTTTTCAATTCCTGAATGATGGGGATATTTTGTGGACAGAGGGATTCACACAAACCGCATTCAACACATTGAGTGGCATCGTGTTGACTGTTCATCAGGAAGTCTTTGTATTGATTGGCATATTTTTCCTTGTTTTGATACATATGGGTCTTGTTATAAAGGTCAAATATCATTGATATACTCACCTTTTGAGGACAACCGTTGCAATAATCGCATCCCGTACATTTGATCTTGATCTTGTCCATGTATAAATTCCTGACCTGTTCTACCAATTCAAGCTCTGACTGACTTAAAACACCCGCTTGTGCACGATTAAAGATTTTGATGTTTTCTTCTAATTGCTCCATAGTGCTGACGCCGCTGAGAATTACATTTACCTCTTCAAAGTTGTAAAGCCATGAAAAAGCCCACTCCACAGGATTTCTTTTGGTTTGAGCGCTGTCCCAAAGTTCTAAGATGTCCGCTGAAGGAGCCGTTGCCAAACTTCCACCTCTCAAGGGCTCCATGATCACCACGGGAATACCTTTCGAATTGGCGTACTTTAACCCCTTTAAACCGGCCTGATATTCCTGATCGTAAAAATTGAGCTGTATTTGACACATATCCCAATCATGATAATCAACAATCTCTTTGAATGTATCATAGTTATCATGAAAGGAAAAGCCGGCGTATTTGATCTTCCCCTTTTTTTTCATTTCTTCCAAAAAACCAATGGCGTTAAGTTCTTTCATCTTTTCCCATCTTTCTTGACTCATGGCATGAAGAAGGTAGAAATCCACATGATTGGTTTGAAGTCTTTCCAGCTGTTCATCCAGATATTTTTCAAAATCATCATAGGTTTTAATCAACCATGCAGGGGACTTTGTAGCAAGTTTTGTTCTCTCTCGATATCCGTCTTGCAATGCTTTTCCAACCAAAACTTCACTTTTCCCGTTGTGATAAGGATATGCAGTATCGATATAAGTAACACCGTTATCGATGGCATAACGGATCATTTTTATCGCTTCGGGTTCATCAATATCTTCCGCCTTTCGAGACTCTAAAAGGGGTAATCTCATACATCCCATTCCAAAACAAGAAGTTTCTATTCCCAATTTTTTAAACAGTCTATTATGCATTACTATCACCTCACCTCTATTTTACACAAAACAAGAGATTATTCCAAAACCGAAATAAAAAACACCCTCTTTTTGGGTCTTGTATGTTATAATCCTTATTGTGAAATTTACCACAATGAGGTGAACAGCCAAATGACTGAAAAGATACCCAAACCGGTGGCCAGAAGATTGGCCATTTATTATAGATTATTGAAAGAATATGCGAAAATGGAGTTGGAAACCATTTCCTCATCTTCCATGGGAGAACTTCTTGATCTAAAACCCAGCCAGATCAGGAAAGATTTATCCTATTTTGGCGGGTTCGGAAAACGGGGTACGGGGTACCACGTAATGGAGTTGATGAAAAGCATTGAAAGGATTCTGGGTATTGATCAAACCTGGCATGTTTTGATCATCGGTGCCGGTAAAATCGGAAAGGCTTTAGTCAACTATTCAGGGCTGACTCAGGACGGTTTCATCGTTAAAGCGATCGTTGATACCGATAAGAAAAAGATTGGGATGATGATCGACTCGCAACTCATGGTTGAAGATGTTAGAAAAATGAAAAAAATCATCCACGATAACAAAATTGACATCGGTGTATTATGTGTGCCTTCTGATGTGGCTCAACAAACCGTTAACGAGGTTGTGAAATGCGGAATAAAGGGGATCATCAATTTTGTGCCCAAACGATTGGAAGTTCCCGATGATGTGATGATTGAAGACGTTCAAATATCACTTTCCTTTAAAGCGTTATCCTTTCGTATGGTCCATCATGGAAAATAACAACGATTTCGACGTTCTTCATGATATAATCGGGCAGAAATTCTAACTTCTTCAGAGGTGACTGTTATGAGATTTTCAAAGTTATATGCACCCACACTAAAAGAGGCACCATCCGATTCCGACCTGGTCAGTTACGAATACCTGGTGAGAGGCGGTTTTATCAGAAAAGTGGCTGCAGGGATTTTTACCTATTTACCGCTCGGGAATACGGTTCTTCAAAAAATAACCGCTATCGTCCGAGAAGAGATGAACCATGCAGGGTGTCAGGAATTGTTAATGCCGATTGCTCAACCGGCAAATATTTGGAAAGAATCAGGCCGATGGGATGATTACGGACCTGAGATGATGAAACTGCAAGACCGTCACAACCGGTCTTTTACCCTTGGCCCAACACACGAGGAAATGATAACGGTTACTGTTAAAAATGAATTGGTGAGTTATAAAGAGCTTCCAAAGAATCTTTATCAAATCAATACCAAATACAGAGATGAAATCCGTCCCAGATTCGGCCTTCTGAGAGCCAGGGAGTTTATCATGAAGGATGCTTATAGTTTTCATACCAATGAAGCCTCGCTTGATGAGACATATCAACAGATGTACCAGGCTTATGAAAGGATCCTTGAAAGAATGGGATTGGATTATATGGCGGTTGAAGCAGACTCCGGTGCCATAGGGGGAAGCGATACGCATGAGTTTGTTATTTTGGCTGAAAACGGCGAATCACCTTTACTCACCTGTAAAGAATGCGGTTATCGTGCAACGGATGAAAGGGCTCAGTATCAAGCACAATACGATTATCCAGATGAAGCCTTAGCCGACATCGAAGAAGTCAGCACACCGGATCAGAAAACCATTGACCAGATTTCAACCTTTCTGAAAGTTGAAACAAAAAAAATCGTCAAGTCCCTTCTTTTTAAAGGGAAAACAGGATACATCTTAGCACTGATACGAGGGGATTTAGAGATCAACCTGGCTAAATTGAAGGCCATCGTAAACGACCAAACATTGGAATTGGCGCAGCCGGATGATGTGTTGAAGGATTTCTCAACGCCTATTGGCTTTATTGGGCCTGTTGGACTTGAAAAAGAAGGCCTAAAAATCATTGCGGATCTAAGCGTTAAAGGATTAAAAAACTTTGTCACCGGAGCTATGAAATGGGATAAACACTTTATCAATGTCAATGTAGATCGAGATTTTCACGTGGGAATTTGGCAGGATATCAAAATGGTGACAAAGGGGGATGCTTGTCCTAATTGTTCCAAACCCCTGGAAGAAACCCGTGGAATAGAAATGGGGCAAGTCTTCAAACTGGGGCAAAAATATTCAAAATCGCTTGATGCCAATTTTACAGATGAAGATGGAAATAAGTGGCCTTTTTTCATGGGCTGCTATGGTTGGGGTATTTCAAGAAGCATTGCAGGAGTCGTTGAACAACTTCATGATGAAAATGGAATCCTCTGGCCGCTGTCACTGGCACCCTATCACATCATCATCACCTTGATTAACCCCAAGGATACG
>CAYYNI010000166.1:0-4554 GCA_964472765.1 uncultured Thermotogaceae bacterium
TATCACCTCTTCATGAATAAGACAAAAAAAAGCGAAAGATTATTTCTCGATCTGCCTTTTTTTGCCTCTCAACACATATTGAATAAAAGACATGATTTGAAAGATCACATTAAATTTTTGAATGGGATGCTGCAGAATGCGATATATCCATTCAAGATTTGCCTTTTGAACCCATTTTGGGGCACGTTTAGCCGTTTGGGCATAAATATCCAACGAACCCCCTACGCCGATGGCGATGGTACAACCGGTGTGTTCAAAAAAGCGTTCAATCCATTTTTCCTGTCTGGGAGCACCTAAACCAACAAACAGAACCTCTGCCTCACTCTCTTTAATTTGGGCACATATGGCAGAGCTGTCTTTTTCAAAATCGAAGAATCCATTTTGATAGCCACTCATTTCAACCCCTGTTTTTTCCTTAAGATGGATGGCGGCTTTTTGGGCGACACCTTCCACCCCCCCCAGGATAAACGCTTTTTTGGATAATGAAGAGCAGATTTGGCACAATCGATACATGATTTCTACCCCTGGGTATCTTTCAATGCTAATGCCATTCAATCTGTTCAACGCCCATGATAAACCTGTTCCGTCAGGTATGACAACGGATTTCATTATGGCCTTGGCTGCAGATTCATCGTTGAGATAATAATAGGCGATCTGAGCGTTCATGGTGGTAATTTTGATTTTTTTGTTTTTTTCCAGACAATCCTTTAAGAAATTGTCAATGGACTTGCGTTTTGAACAAACAACATCCAGTCCAAAAAAGTCGGTAAACTGTATTCTTTTCATAAGTCTATTCTAACAGATTCGATGTAAAAAAAGGTGATATAATCTAATCAACAAAAATAGTAATCAAAATGGGAAAGAAAAACGAAAGGAGAAGGAATGAAAAATATCGTTCCGAGAATAGCAGCGATACATGATATATCAGGGTTTGGAAGGGCATCATTGACGGTGATTATTCCCATATTGTCCAATATGGGCTTTCAGGTTTGCCCCATTCCCACAGCTGTTTTATCCACACACACCGGTGGTTTTGAGGGGTTTAAATTTGTTGATTTGACCGAACACCTACAAGCGTATATACAACACTGGAAAAACCTAGATTTAAAGTTCGATGCCATCTATTCGGGTTTTCTGGGATCAGAAAAACAAATTGATATCGTCAGGGGTTTTTTTAAGGATTTCAAGCATGCTGATCAGTTAAAGGTCGTAGATCCCGTATTGGGAGATGACGGGAAGCGCTATCAAACTGTAACCGATCAAATGGTGAGAGGGATGAAAGAACTCATCAAAGAAGCGGATCTGATCACACCGAATATTACCGAGGCTTCTTTTTTACTGGACAGAGAAGTACCGGAGGATATTACTGATGAAGAGATCAAAGATTGGACAGCATCTCTGACTCAAATGGGCCCCACTTATGCTGTTATCACCAGTGTTCCTAATTTTTCCAAGCGTAAAAGCACGGCAACAGTGGCATACAATTCCAGGGATAACCGATTTTGGAAAGTAACCTGTGATTATATTCCTGCTTTCTATCCCGGAACTGGAGATATGTTTACCAGTGTTTTGGTGGGCAGTCTCATGCAGTCAGACAGCCTTCCCATCGCTTTAGATAGAGCACAGCACTTTGTTTCATTAGCGATAAGAGCGACTTTCGGTTTTGAAATCCCACATAGGGAAGGTGTTCTTTTAGAACGAGTTTTGGACAGTCTCAAATCACCGGTGACATCCACCAGCTATGAACTGATTTAACCGATCTTGTATTTGTTTCCCCTGTTTCGATCGAAAATCAGTAAAAAACCAATTCATCATCCGGATGGATAGAGTTTACTTTTTCCCTCAGATATTTTTGAGGGGTTTTAATATCCTTTAATCCGTTACCGGTTATGATCAATGCGATGGTGTCTTGGGAGCCGAACAGGTTTGATTCAGCCATTTTCTTAAAGCCTGCAAAAGAGGCAGCAGCAGCCGGCTCCGCAAAGACACCGGTTTTTCTTGCCAATTCCATGATGGCCTCTCCGATTTGCTGATCGGTCACACTGATAAAATCACCATTGTGTTTTTGGGCGTATAGACAAGCCTTCAAGTAATCCCTGGGTTTACCTACACTGATAGAATCAGCATCTGTCTGTGGGTTGTCCAAATCGTCTATGATAAATGGCTCTCCCTTCCGGAATGTTTGCAGGACGGGATCGCATCCGCAAGCCTGCACGCCGATTACTTTGGGGATATTGTCGATGATGCCCAGTTCTTTTAGATCACTAAACCCTTTAAGAAAACTACTGTAAACTGTTCCATCGCCCACACTGACAAATATCCAGTCCGGTAGTTGAAGCTTTGTTTGATGGGCTATTTCGAGGGCACACGTTTTCTTGCCCTCTAGAAGATAGGGATTAACTGCTGAATTTCTGCAATACCAGCCATTTTTCTCCCCGGTTTTCAAAGAAAGGTCAAATGCTTGATCATATGTACCTTGGACGGCAAAAACCTGTGCGCCATAGATGAGCATTTGGGCAATCTTTGCTTCTGGAGCACTTTGAGGGACAAAGATATGGGTGCTAACGGAATTTCCGGCACTGATCCCGGACAGAGAACTGGCAGCGTTGCCTGTCGATGCGGCATAAATATCCGAGTATCCTAATTCTTTGGCTTTTGCAACCGCAATAATACTTGCCCGGTCTTTAAATGAGGCTGTGGGGTTTTTCCCATCGTCTTTGATGAGGATTTCTTTGACGCTGTATGCCTGTGCCAAATTTTCTGATTTGTAGAGTGGTGTGTCGCCAACGACGACATTAGACGGAAGCAACGCTTCATCGATTGGTAATAAATCGCAAAACTTGGCAATTCCCTTTTTCTCTTCTTTGAGCCATCTTGTTTCTTTGGAAAAATGATAAACTACTTCCAGTGTTCCCCGGCGGTTACCACATTCAGGACAGGTATACAGGACATCATCTGGCTGGTATTCTCTTGAACAGTTGATGCACTTTAATGTGTATTTTGCCCGGCTCATAGAACACCTTGAATGGCGTTGACAGGGCATCTGCTCTCGCAGAGGCCGCATCGGAAACATTTGGATTTTTCTAAAACCACTTTTTTGTTTTCAAAAGACAAGGCATCGTATGGGCAGCTGCGCACGCAGATCCCGCAACGGGTACAGGTTTCATGATCCACAACGGGGTAACCAGTTTCAAACTGAATGTGAGTATTTTTGTCTTTTGATTGGCCTTTTAGAGTAAACAAATCCGTGTAGCCGTACAGATCCATCTTTTTCGGTAGTTCTTCTAAGATTTTTGAATAAAGGTCTTTACCGTAAAGCATTGCGGCTGAAAGCATTTGTACAGCACTTGCCCCGGCAGAAATGAATTCCAAAACATCTTCCGCACTTTTTATCCCGCCCACTCCAATGACCGGAATATCAACCGAATCCGTAATCAGCTTGATTCTTGAAAGGGCGATGGGCTTGATAACTGGACCTGAAATCCAGCCAAACCCGTCTTTACTGCCCAAAGGAGATTGTCCCTTTTTCAGGTTTAATGGATAAGTAGGTCCCACAGAATTGACAGCTACAATACCGTAACCACCGTTATCCTTAACCATCTGGGCGAAGGCAGCAGGTTCGGTAATATGAGGGCTGAGTTTGATGAAAACCGGTTTTTGTGTGGTCTCACTGGCTGCTTTCACCGTTTTGGCAATGGGGGAAAGATCCGTACCGACATAGTGGGTGGAAAGTTCAAAGGCCGTTGCAAATGGCTCCACCTGTTTTATGAGTGAAACGATTTCTTCTTGCCGGTACCCCAAACTGATGATCAACGGTTGTCGAAGCTTGGATTGAATCTCAGGCAGAAATTCATCTACCCATCTTTCCGGAGGATATTCAGACCAAAGTTCAGCATTGATGATATAATCCTTGCCGCCGATAATACAGGGGTGGGGAACCGGTGCTGCTTTCGAAGAGATGGTTTTACTCACCAGAGCACCCAACCCTTGAGATGCAAGCGAGAGTATTTTCTCGGCATCTGAAACCAAAGGACCTGAAGCCGGCATCAGCGGATTATCCAATTCGAGTTTATCGCCTATCTTGACTCTTAGATTCATCAAACCATCTCCTTTAAAGGCATTCTATCCGTATCGTTTGTTGAAGAGATCAAAAAGCTTTTTGTTTTCCCGAACTACATCTAAAGCATATGCCGCATGATTTTTGGCGTAGCCGTTTCCGATGATCATATTGACATCCTTTCCAACACCTTCTGCACCCAGGGCAGCCTTGGTGAAACTGGAAGCCATGGAGAAAAAGTAAACGTTGCCATGTTCCTTTGTGGAAAGGACACAAGACATCTCTGTATTGGCTGCATTTACTACATTGATGGTTACATCGCATAATTCGCCATCGGTTGCATCATGCACCATGCGATAAACCCCTACTGTATCCGTGGCATCGGTTTGGAGAATCGTGTCGCAAAACCCTAGCTCTTCCAGCTCTTCTCTGCGGTCGTTGTGATGGATCAAGCCAATGACCTTACCCACATTTCCCGTCATCTTTTTTGCTACATA
>CAYYNI010000167.1:0-4544 GCA_964472765.1 uncultured Thermotogaceae bacterium
TCATTTTGCCTACCTCCTAAATGATTTAAGTAACGCCTGTAAAATTATAACATAATCACAAATACACTAAACCTCAACCCAGTTGATTCGGGCATGAAAAATACCAAAATTCGGTTACGGGTTATTAGATAACAAGTGAAAAAGCCCTCTATTTTTAAGGAATGAAAAAGGTCGTATAACTACCGTC
Organism: uncultured Thermotogaceae bacterium; assembly: GCA_964472765.1. Taxonomy (GTDB): domain Bacteria; phylum Thermotogota; class Thermotogae; order MWEM01; family MWEM01; genus JASUTC01. The sequence continues at coordinate 188 of CAYYNI010000167.1, forward strand.
TTTTGTGGAAGTCACTTCCAGGTATGTGTCGATGCGTTCTTTTAGCTCGGCTACATGGGAAATGATGCCCACGAGCCGGCCGCCGGACTGCAATTCCATCAGTGTCCGGATGGCGTTGTCCAGTGATTCCGAGTCCAGGCTGCCAAACCCCTCATCGATGAAAAGGGTTTCCAGGCTGACCCCGCCTGAATGGGATTGCACCACTTCTGAAAGCCCCAATGCCATGGCCAAAGAGGCTTTAAAGCCCTCGCCGCCGGACAGGGTTTTCACATGCCGGGCCTCCCCCGTGTACTGGTCAAACACCTCAATATCCAACCCACTGGTGCCACGCTTGTTTTCGATTTGGGTGATGCGGTTCAGCTGATATCGGCCATCTGTCATTCGTTCCAGTTTCTGATTGGCACAAGATAGAATATCGTCTAAAAATGAGGTCTGAACAAACCGCTCGAAATTGATCCGAAAGGGGTTGGCTCCCTTGGTTAAATCCAGCAGATAGCCGTTGAGACCGTATTGACGTTCCAAATCCCTTTTTTGCACATTAAGCCCGCTGATACGCTCCAACCGTTTGGTGTTTTCGCTCAGACGGTTTTGTACGTCGAATTTTTTTTGCTTCAGACTCTCCACCTCTCTTTTCAGACCAATCAACCGGGTTTCCAGCTCAGACGGATCGGGCTTTGTTTTTCCCGCCAATTCTTCTGTTAAGGCGTTTAATCGGGCTACTTTGTCTGTGTACAGGCTGTTGAAGGCTTCAAGGGCTTGCCGCTGAGCGCTGACGCTCTCTTCATCCATGAGCGATCGACGATAAGCCTCAACGCTTTCAAACCCGTACTGGCGTCGTTCCGATTCAAAGGCCTGCCGCTGCTTTTCCAGTTTTTGCTGAAGGTCCTGTTGTGTTTTCTGAGATTGCTGCAACCGTGTGGTGAGTGTGTTCAGCAGTATTTTTTTGCTTTCATAGGTTTTTTCTGCCGCTTGAATGGCGGCCGTTAGGGTTTGAATCCGCTCCTCAATAGTCTGTATGTCTGCTTCCAAGGCGCCTTTCACACGATATTGCGGCGGAAGGTCTTGCTGCAGCCGTTCACAACCGGAAGCAATCCCGGCGAAGGCAAGATGGGCCTCGTTATAGGCCGTTTCGGTTTGCTGAACGGTGAGGCTGATTTGATCCCATTGCTTTTGAGTATTGTCGAACGACACCTTCAGCTGTTTCAGTTGCCTTTCCTTTTCGGTCAATTGCTTGAATGCCTCGTTGGCTGATTGCTCGTCTTCACCGGCTTTGTTCAATTTATCGGCATTGCCGGCTGTGAGCTTGGCCAGCCGCTGGCTGTCTGCCGGCTCGGATGGGGTGTCGGGACTGTGCTTGTTGATCTCAACCCATATTTGGTCTTTTTCATCCTTCACTTTCAAGCCCGCTTCTTTAATTGCGTCAAGCCGGCCATTCAGGGAGTTGATGTGCCCTTCGACGGTCTGCCGTTCTTTTTCGGCTTTTTCCAGTTCCGCTTCATCGATGGCGTTTACGCTCGTGGCCACGGCCGGGTGATGGATAGAGCCGCAAACCGGACACGGCTGGCCTTCTTTTAAGGTTTGGGCGATTTTGGCAGCCGCATTTTGGGCATCCTGTCGTTTCAGGGCTTCCAGCTGATGAGTGAGCCCTTTGAGTTGCTCCTCTTTTTGCCTGATTTGATTTTTTATCTGTTTGTACTCCTCGTGATAGGACTCATATTGATTCCGTGCCGCTTGATACCGGCTCAATAGCGTTCCAAGGGCTTGCGAAGCGTGCAATGTCTCTTTGATCCGGCTCATCTTCTCATTCAGTGCATCTTTCTGATCGTAAAGGGAATCGTATTGGCTGATCCTTTGCTTGAGGCTGTCCAGCGTCTGTTTGGTCTCTTTTTGCTGCTGTAGAATTTTTTCTTTTTCAACTTTCAGCTTTATTAAGGTTCTTTCCTGAAGATGCTGCTCTTTTTCAGCCTGTTCCAGCTGCTGAACCTTTTCCCGGTAGGATGTCATTTGCTGTTTGTTCTGTTTGGCCTGTTCCAACGCTTCTTTGTCCGCTTGATGGGCTTTTTCCAACCTTTTTTCGGCGTTTTCGTATTCCGCATTGGCCCTTTTTTGTTCAATCAACGCCTGTTGTATGTGGTTTTCCAGACTTTGGCTTTCTTCTTCCAGGTTGTTTAACAGAATTTCTTCCTTTTTCACAAACAAGGCCCGTTCGGCATCTTTCAGTTGGGTTTCAACGGCGGCCATTTGAGTCTTTTTGTCTTTCATGCCCTCAACAGCTGCCTTCAGAGCATCCTGTTTGTCAAAGGTGTCTTTCAGCGTTTGTTGGTCGTGAAGGGACTTGTTGAGTTTTTCCAGCCTTTGTTCGCCTTTTGTGACGTCCTGTTCAAGTGCCTGATGGCGTTGTGCGTGATTCTCGATCAAGTGACTCAGGCTGTCCAGGATAGCCGGAACATCGGACAAATCGGTCTGAATCGGATAAGCAAGCCGTTCGTCAGGGGTGATTTTAATCTCGTTGATTTCATGGGACAAGTCTTTTTCCACATCTTCCAATGACTGCTTCAGGCCTTTGGTTTTGTCTTTTAACAGTTCTTCGAACAACTGGTATTTTTCGGTCATAAACAGCTTTTGCAGAATCATCTGGCGTTCATCACTTTTGGAAGTGAGCAGCTCACGAAAGGCATTTTGAGGCAGCATCATGATCTGCTTAAATTGGTTGGCATCCAGGCCGATCAACGCCATGATCTTCTCGTTGACCTCGTTCACCTTTCTGGAACCGATCAGGGTGGGCCTTTCGGGGTCTGAAAGGCTGTAAAGTTCGGCGGAGGCAGTTTGGGTGGTGTAGCCTTCCCCCCTTTGCTTTTTCTTTTCCTGGGCGGGAATGCGTTGGATGCGGTATGATTTGTTGTTCAGCGAGAAGTCGAAGATCACCTGTGTGAGGGTTTGTTCATCGGCAAAATCACTGATCAGGTTTTTAAAATCCCTGTCTGAGCTGCTGGCTTCTCCGTACAGGGCGTAGGCGATGGCATCAAAAATGGAGGTTTTACCCGCACCGGTTGTGCCGGTGATCAAAAAGAGATTTCTTTGCCCCAGCCGTTGAAAGTCAATGACTTCTTCGCCTTTGTAGGGTCCGAAGGCCTGCATGGTGAGCTTGATCGGTCTCATCGGCTCCCCCCCTCTTTGTAAATCGTATTAAAAAGATCTTGCGCAAGTGCTTTCATCTCATCGGTGAAAGCGGTTCCCTCCGGGGTGACCTGTTCAAAAAAGGCTTTGAAAAGTTCGATGTCGGACAGGGCTTCACGATCTTTCGCTTTGAGTTTGGCGTGGCCGTCAAGGGAAGAAAGCTCACGCTGGATTTTCATGACGTTTGGATAGACCGCACGCAGTTTTTCGATGGGGTTTAAGATGGCCTTTTCCTCTTGGATCACGGCCAGAATGTAATCTTCGCTGTTTGGATCGGATTGCCCGGTTTGGATGATTTCATCAAAGGTCCCCTGGACAGTTCTCAAATCCCGATGAGGCTTTAAGGGGATCCGTTCAACCCTCACCCCGTCAGCGTTCAACTCAATAATGGAATAGGATTTTGTGTGAAGGGCTTCTGAAAAAGAATACTTCATCAGTGAGCCGGAATAGTGAACTTTGCCCGTAACAATATCCTGAGGCCTGTGAAGGTGCCCCAGGGCGATGAAGGTGAAGTCGTTGAACACATCCGCCCGGACAACGGAGGAACCTCCAACCGATAAGGGCCTTTCCGATTCGCTTTCGGCTCCCCCGGCAATAAAGGCATGCGTGACCAGCACGGACCGCCTGGAGGGGCTCAGTTTGGGCTTGATCTGCTCAATCAACCTTTCATAAGCGACTTGATGGGTGTGAATCTGCTCGTCTTCATAATACGCCTTCACTTCTGCGGGATCCACATAGGGCAACAGAAAGAAATCCACCGGGCCGAATGCATCTTCAAAGGTGACAGGCTGGTCAAATCCCTCCAGTTTGCCCCGCACATGAAGGCCCACATGACGCATAAACGAACTGCCGAAATGAATCCTCTCCGGACTATCGTGATTGCCAGAAATCATCAATACCGGAATGGCCATATCCACGACAATTCTGTTCAGCGTCTGATCCAGCAAATCCACGGCTTCGGATGGGGGAACGGAACGATCATACACATCCCCGGCGATGATCAGTACATCAGGCTTTTGAGCATCCAGTGATCGGCAGAAATCCTCCAGCAGAAGGGTCTGCTCCTGTAAGAGTTTGGTTTGGAAAATAATCTTTCCAAGGTGCCAATCAGCGGTGTGGGCTATTTTCATCTTCGCTTCCAGCCGTTATAGCCCTGCTTCAGATGATAGATCTTTGTAAA
>CAYYNI010000168.1:0-4533 GCA_964472765.1 uncultured Thermotogaceae bacterium
TCGTCGTCTACATCTTCGTAATCGGCGTTGACTGTGTCATCACCGGCTGGCGGTGTTTGTTCGCCTTGATCAGGATTGGGCTGTGATTGCTGTGCTTCCTGCTGCTGTTTATAGACATGTTCGCCGGCTTTCATGGTTTCTTCCTGAAGCTGCTCGGTCAAAGACTTGATTCGGGCGATATTGTCGTTATTGATGGCTTCTCTTAAATCGTTTTTCATGGATTCAAGATTTCCCTTGATGTCGTCGGGTATTTTATCTCCGCTTTCTTTCAGGAGTTTTTCGGTGGCGTATACAAGGGAGTCTGCCTGGTTTTTGATTTCGATTTCCTTTTTCTTTTCTTCGTCTTTTTCCTTGTTTCTTTCTCCCTCTTCAACCATTCGGTGGATTTCATCTTCCGAAAGTTTGTTCCTTCCAGTTACCACCATGGACTGTTCTTTGTTGGTCCCTTTATCTCTAGCGGTTACATGAACAATACCGTCTGTATCAATGTCAAAGATAACCTCGATTTGCGGTATTCCCCTGGGTGCAGGTGTGATACCAACCAGTCTGAAGCTTCCCAGCATGTGGTTTTGTGAAGCAATGCTTCTTTCTCCCTGATAAATCCTTACTTCAACTTCTGTTTGTCTGTCTTCTGCCGTGGTAAAGACTTTGGATTTTTTCACAGGAATCGGCGTATTTCTGTCAATAAGGGGCTCCATGAGTCCGCCTTTGACTTCTACACCCAATGTGAGAGGGGTAACGTCAACCAATACCACATCTTTTCCCATGTCACCGGACATAATGGATGCCTGTATGGCTGCGCCAACGGCTACGGCTTCATCCGGGTTGATTCCTTTGTTGGCATTCTTGCCGAAAATGTCCTGAATAAACTTCTGCACCATGGGCATTCTGGTCATTCCACCAACCAAAAGGATTTCGTCGATTTCATCCGTGTTCAGTTTGGCATCTTTCAAAGCGTTCATGATGGGTCCTCTGGTACTCTCAATCAAATCCCTAACCAAAGACTCCAATGTGGATCGGGTTAATTTCTGCTCCAAATGAAGCGGGCCATCAGATGTTGCCGTGATGAAGGGCAGGTTGATGTCCGTTTCCAGTTTGGTTGACAACTCAATCTTGGATTTTTCAGCCGCTTCTTTTAAACGCTGCATGGATTGTTTGTCATTTCTCAGGTCTACACCATGTTCTTTTCTGAAATTCTCAGCCAAATGGTCAATGATCTTTTTGTCAAAGTCATCGCCTCCCAAATGGTTATTTCCGTTGGTTGATACAACCTGAATGACGCCATCGCCAATTTCCAGTACTGAAACGTCAAAGGTTCCGCCACCCAAATCGTAAACGACGACATGTTCGTCTTTTTCTTTGTTCAAACCGTAGGCCAGCGCTGCAGCCGTGGGTTCGTTGATAATTCTCAAAACTTCAAGTCCCGCAATCTGTCCTGCTTCTTTCGTAGCCTGACGCTGCGCATCGTTAAAATAAGCAGGGCAGGTGATGACCGCTTTGTTTACTTTTCCGCCCAGAAAACTTTCCGCATCATCCACGAGTTTTCTTAAGATATAAGAACTAATCTCTTGGGGGGTATATTCTTTTCCATCTATGCTGACTTTGTAATCTTCACCCATATGCCTTTTGATGGATCTGACGGTTCTTTCGCTGTTCAACACTGCCTGTCTTTTTGCCGGTTCTCCCTTAACTATTTCTCCAGTTTTGCTAAAGGCAATGATGGACGGTGTTGTTCTCGAACCTTCAGAGTTGGGAATAACCTCCGAAGTTTTATCCGGCTTTACCCATGCGATACATGAGTTTGTCGTACCCAAGTCAATACCTACTACATATTCTTTTGCCATTTAAAACACCTCCAGTGTTTATTTTCTTAATTTCGTATAATCTGACGATAGTTTATGTCTTTTTATTTCAAAAGTCATAGTTTACATCACTCGATATGTATTATATATAATTATCTGTAGTATGTCAAGCTTTTATATTATATCTAACTTACAGTTGATCAAAAAAATCGGCAACACCCATTACTCCATTCTCTCATTGCCTTTTTGAGGTTAATGATTCAGTTTTTTTGTTTTTTTGAAGTTTTGATATTGAAGAATATTTATTTGCGACCAAAGATTCGTTTTGTGATGGTTTGTGCCGTTTGCGTGGCAGCAATACCGCCAAGAGCCGTTTCACGGAATTCATAGGGAATGGCATGGCCTACTTTGGCCATAGCCTCAACAACTTCGTCGAAGGGGATAACGCTTTGTATGCCGGCCAAGGCTTGTTCGGCAGAGATAAATGCGTTTACAGCACCCGAGGCATTTCGTTTGGCGCAAGGTGATTCTACAAGGCCTGCCACCGGATCACAAATCAAACCCATGACGTTTTTTAAGGCGATGGCTGCCGCATGAAAGACTTGTTCCGATTCACCTCCCGCCATTTCCACAACAGCTCCTGCCGCCATGGCAGCGGCTGATCCGCATTCTGCCTGGCAACCTCCTTCGGCTCCCGATAAAGTAGCGTTGATGGCGATTATTCTCCCTATTCCGGCGGCTGTAAACAACGCATTGATTTTTTCTTCTTCGTTTGCTTTCAATACTTCTGCTGCGGTAATGATAACAGCCGGCAGAATGCCGGATGATCCGGCTGTTGGAGCTGCACAGATTTTCCCCATAGAAGCATTGACTTCGGATGTGGAGAAGGCCCTTGCCATGAGCAGATTAATCGTGTCTCCGCAAATCGAGAGACCTTTTTGACGGTATTCTGTCATTTTCTTTGCCTCAGAGCCGATGATACCGCCCAGCGACTTAACGGGGGTTTTTATGGCTTTTTGTGCTGAACGTTTCATCACATCCAGGTGTTTTTTCATCTTTTTCCTTAGGGTTTTTTCGTTCATTCCGGTTTGCTTGGCTTCTTCTTCCAGGATGATCTCCCATATTTTAACATCCCTTGTATGGGCTTGTTTGATCAATTCATGTGCGTTCGTTATCATCTATAACGCCTCTCTTACAAGGTTAATCACGCGAATGGATAACACATCTTCTACTTGTCCCAGGATTGTTGTGAGTTCGGGTGTGATCACACTGTCGGTTTCTATGGTCATGGATGCTACATCACCTTTTGTTTTTCGGCTAACGGACATTTTTGCAATATTGATGTCGTTAGATGAGAGGATAGATGAGATGCGGCTGATCAACCCTCTTTTATCTTTGTGTGTAATCATAATAGTGGGATATTCATCGGTGAAGTTGATTTGAAAGCCATTAACGTCAGTAATGACGATGGCTCCACCACCGATTGAAGAACCGGTAACAAATGTTACATTGCCGTTTTCACTTTCAATTTCAACTTTGACAGTATTCGGATGACCCACGGCGATATCAAAAGGAAGGAATTCGATGTAAATCCCTAAATCTTTTGCAATCTTAAGAGAATCAGGCAATCGGACATCGGAAGGTTCCATGCCAAGAACGCCTGCCACCAAGGCTTTATCGGTACCATGCCCCCGATAAGTTTTTGAAAAAGAGCCATAAAGATGAAAACGAGCGCTTTTGATTTTTGGTCCAGCAATGTATCGGGCAACTTTTCCGATTCTTGCGGCTCCAGCCGTATGGGAACTCGAAGGTCCGATCATAATCGGGCCCAAGATATCAAAGATACCGTAATTTTCCATCACAGGTCCTTTCGAGATTTTGATGATATTATTTTTTGCTTTGAAAAGGGCGATTCGTGAATCGCCCCTACGATTTTCAAATCACAATTGGATATTCTTAAAATAATCGTTTAACCCGTTGATAAATCCGCCGATTTTATCCACACTTGAGAGGACTTCTTTCACATCAGACAGGAATTTTTGTATGGAGGCACTGATTTCTTCGGCCGTTGCGGAGCTTTCTTCTGAAATAGCCAACAGATTTTCGATACTGCTGGATACCTGGTCCAGTTTTTCGGCATCATCTTGCAATCTTAATATGATTTCATTCAATTCACCTGAAATATCGGATATATGCTTGCTGGATTCTTTGTTTCTTTCGGAATTCTCTTTCAGGCTTGCAGATTGTGTTTTCATGTTTTCGAACTGATCCATGAGTTTTTCAATTAGTGTGTTGATTCCCGTTGAAATTTGCTTTAGGTTGGTTGAAATCTGATCCGATGAATGATGGCTTTCTTCGGCTAACTTTCTGATCTCATCGGCAACAACCGAAAAGCCTTTACCGGCTTCTCCGCTTCTGGCCGCTTCAATAGCTGCATTCAAAGCCAACAAGTTCGTCTGGTTGGCTATTTGTGAGACGGTATCAGCTATTTCCATGATGGTGCTGGCTTGATCCTGTACTGTTTTTCCCACACTGACAAGGTGATCGAATTGAACACTCATGTCTTGTATGCCTACCGCAGATTTTTCTACACTTCCTGCGGAGTTGAGAATGGTTTTTACCGCTTCGTTTAAAGCCTTGACCATACTGGTTTCCTTAGCAACTATATCGTTTAAGTTGGATACGTTGGTACTGACCGCTTCTGAAATGGATTCCGTGTCATTGCTGATAT
>CAYYNI010000169.1:0-4524 GCA_964472765.1 uncultured Thermotogaceae bacterium
TTGAAGGGGAAGGTGAAATCGTTATGCTCAGACTCGAAAATATAACCGTTGTCTATAATCAGGGACAGGATAATGAAAACACGGCATTGAAAGGGGTCAGCATGGAGGCCAACAAACGAGATTTTGTGGTCATCGTTGGATCAAACGGAGCCGGTAAATCCACCTTGTTGAATGTGATTTTAGGAAAATTGAAACCGACCGACGGTCAATATTTTCTCAAGGGTAAGGAGATCAAAAAACCTTCCATATCCAAAATGGCCCACATGATCGGTCGGGTATATCAAAATCCCGATTCCGGTGTGTTTTCCAACCTGACGATTCGGGAAAACCTTAAAATCGCCTCAAGAAAAGGAAACAGGGGGTTGTTTTTCAGTAAAATCGACCCGAAAGCCATGAAATTGCTTAAGCAGTTAAATATGGGCTTAGAGAATCGTCTGGATACCATTGTTGGGGAATTGTCAGGAGGGCAAAAACAAGCATTGGCAATGGTGATGGCCGTGATCACCAATCCTGAAGTCCTCCTGCTTGATGAACACACTGCATCCTTGGATCCGAAAAGTGCCAGAAGGGTGATGGATCTCACGAAGATGATCAATGAAGAGTTGGATGTGACGGTGATGATGATCACACACAACATGGATTTTGCCCAAGTGTACGGTAACCGAAAAGTTGAGATAAAAGAGGGAGTGCTGAAAGAGATTCCCGAACAGCAAACAACGGCAGTTTACGCCATGTAAGAAAAAAACCTCCTTTTTTAAACGCCTCTTTGAATGGCCTCTTGTGAGGAAAAGAGGCGTTTTTAATCCTTTCGGTAGACCAATGTATCCAGTGTAAACAATAATGATTGGAAATAGGTGCAAGGTGAATAATGCAGTAGATAATAGAAATCATAGCCCGTTTTGATACGGTATTCGTCCAATGTATCAGAACGTTTATACATGGTTTGAGCCCAACCGGTAATACCGGGACGAACAAGAAGCCGAAGGGTGTAATTGGGAATTTCCTTTTGGCAAAGTTCGTTAAAATAGGGCATTTCCGGACGAGGACCCACCAAGCTCATATCGCCTTTGATACAGTTGATCAATTGAGGCAACTCATCCAGTCTCAATGAACGTAAAATTTTCCCAACAGAAGTGCTTCTTTCCATATGGTCACGTTCAATATCGGTTACTTTTGCCTCTCCCGGCTTTAACGTTCGAAATTTGTACAAAGTGAATGGCTTTCCATTTTTCCCGATTCGCTTTTGCCGATAGAAAACAGGTCTTCCCAGTACAATGAGAAGGCAAATCGAACAAATGAGAAAAAAAGGTGAAGAGATCATTAAAAAGATAAAAGAAAGGCACACATCAACCAATCTCAAAAAACATGCGGTCATTTTTTTCGATGAAATATCTTGTTGAATCAATTTGCCATCCATTTCTTCATACAATTCTTTCGGCATTTCCCCAAGGGCTGCAGCAATTTGTCTGTAAGCAAAAAGCTGTTTTTTCTCATCGTATTTTCTTGAAAAAACTGGTTTTAAATACTCATTCTCATTGATTCGATTGAAAATCGTCTCATCAACCCCTTCGGGTAATTCGATAATGACCGGATATCTGCCGGCAACAAAGCGAAAAAAAGTTGGATTGAAAAGGTTAACAAATATTAGAAAATAAAGAATCATTCCCCAATGGTCTAATTGCAGATCAATACGGAAGAAAAATGAAAAAACGGTATTTAAAAAAAGACTCAAAAAAAGTGACACCGAGAAAGATGTCATGGTCCATCTGGGAGAATAGATTCTGTGAAAATCATACCCTCTTAGTGATGTGAATATGAGGAGTAATAGGGAGGCAAATAAAAGCAGACTATTAAGGCTGATACTGGAAAAAGCCTTCTCGGTTATTAAAAAAAGGATCCAAAGAACCAATACATCGACAATAAAGATTGAAAATCTCAGCTTTTTAAACATATTTAGGACTCCGTTGGGGGTAATTGTGAGATGGTGTCTTCTCGGTAACAAAACAGGGCGATATCAAGACCGCCCTGTTTTATTGAACATACATGAGAATAGCTTATTTGTCTTTCATTTTTCCTATCCACGGACCAGATTCCCAAACGACAGGATCAGCTGTGATATCGTTAGTGACAAAGATCATGGAACCGGCTAGCAATTCGTCATGATCTCGATGATCTACTTCACCTTCAAATCTAATTGCAGCCCCTCCACCTAATTCGATGGTGTTAATGGTGAATTTATATCTGTCTGCATGTCCTGTGAAAAGCTTTTCAGCAGGTGTAGGAACCTGAACGGTGATGTATCCATCCAAACTGCTAAAACTGTTTGTTCTTTTGCCAAAATAAAGCGTGCCTTCGTAGTCAACCCCACCAATCTCAGTGGAATAAGTCCAGATCGTTCCTCCGATTGTAGGGAAAAGACCGACTGTAAATTGACAACTAGATAGAACGAAACCCAGTACAAGGATTGCGATGACAGAAATAGCGATTTTTTTCATAATCGATCACTCTGCCTTTACTGCATGCCAGTCCGATCCAGTCATTGTTTCTGCTGTTACGTTACCATTTAAGGTTTTGGACAGCACACCATCCTGGAAAAGATTTAACACAATTTCCCCATTACCGAGGCATGTGCCTCTGACTTCAAACGAATTGCCTCCAATTGCTAATGTTCCTGCTAGATCCTTGCCATTTTGCTCGTTGATATTCAAGAACCCCTCTTGCGCCATCTCACCATCATGAGCAGCAGAAAAGCCGACACCAAAATCTGCAAAAAAGCCCCAACCGCCCCAGATCCAAGGGATTCCGGCTGAAATTGAACAACTTGCAGTAATCAATACCAAACTAATCAACAACGCAAATATTGCTTTTTTCATTTTCCCACCTCCAGTATTCTCATTCTATTTTATCACATTTTCTCGAAAAATGTTAAATTATTTCTCGCTCTGATATTTATTGGGTCTATTTCTGAACAAAAAACCCACCCCAACCCCTATAAGAGTTCCAATGGTGACCCCAACCCCCTCCCTGTAAAGGATGGTAAACATGGGTGTATGAACGTGCTGAAAGGCATTGACAACGGAACAGAGCCCGATAGCCCCAAGAAACGGAATAAGAAAAGCATAGCGGCCGAAGCGTTTATGGTAACCGAAAATATACAACCAAAGGGCGGGAATTCCCAAGATTTCTTTAAATCTGGGCCTGATTCCCAAAAGGACTTCTAATTGATCACGAAACTGTCTTTCTGCCGTCAGGACGAATCCGCTGTTACCGGATCGAGTAATGGTGTACACGCCAAACAGGACAACAAAGATGATGACAAGCAAATCGGCCCAATGAAGTTTTGACCCCAGATCTTTATAACCATACAGGGCAAATTCCCTAAGAAAAACCAAGAAAGGCAGGTAAAAAAGCGTCAGCTTCACACCATGTGTCATGTAAATCTGATTGACTGATTCGAAAGAGAAACTTAAAGCATTGATGGTAATTCCTAAAATAAAAGCCGATAAAATCAAAGAAAGGTATTTTAAAAAAGGAGAATGCTGCAAATCACGCAGGTATTTATATATACCGGCCATGCCAAAAGAGCCGGCCAATCCGGCCAGATATAGAGTGGCATCGTTGAAAGAACTCGTGAAAAAAAAGAATAGGAAAATCCCCAGAGAAATCACGGCAAAAAGAGGGGAGTAAAAATAGATTATTGCGATGGAACTTAATATTAGAAGGGACTTAAAAAGAAGTGTAGATTCCGGATCGGCTGTTTTGATGGTATCCGAAGGATTGAGAATATTGGCAATATCTTGCCCGTATTGCTCATAAGAGACCGATTCAAGATCCAGAGGCTGCACCCAGAAAAAATCGATACTTCTTTCCTGTTTTGCCCTTATCCAACGCCTTAACACCATGGGATAAGAAAGATTGAGGGCTTCAATTTCTGCTGGTTTAACCGTATGAACCCGAAATAACTTTTTTTGATTGGGTTCCTTTCGATTCTGGATGACACTGCGGAGCCAATTTGTGATCTGATTCATTTCTAAAAATCCAATTTCAATCTGGTATTGATCCAGCCATTGGGCAAATTCTTCCGGACTGATCTCAGGGGGATTACCGATAAAGATGATTTTTTTGCCTGTGCGTTGTCGGAGCAGTTCTTCGATTTGCGCCTGGTTGGGACTCAAAGAATCGAAATTCAAATAATAAACAACCCTTTCACCCGCTAAACCGATTTCGGAAATTTCTCGCATGGCATAAAACATTTCGATTTCGGCATTGTAACCATTCTCGAACCCCATCGTTACATCTGAGTTACCAATATCAAACTCGTATCGGGGATAAACATACACAAAAACAGTAATTAAAGCAATTAAGAAGAAAATATAGAAAGCAATCGTTTTTGATTTTTCTAACCAGTTTTCCAAATAGTATTCCCCCCAAAAAATTATACCACAATCAACTTTGAACTTTTTCCAACGTGGTACAGTCAAAACTAATGTAAAGAGAAAAAATGATAGGACCCCCCTATCCCCC
>CAYYNI010000170.1:0-4516 GCA_964472765.1 uncultured Thermotogaceae bacterium
GTCACACAAATGATCGGCCACATCATGGCATGTGACGACCTGCGTGTTCTCCCGGATAAGTGTGTGTTTTTTTGTCAAAGTCACTTGTATTATGAATCCTTAAACGTTCAGGTGTAAACGATTTGGCGTTTTTTATGTTTTTTCGGGAGCCATGGGTTTTTAAGGAGAATGTGCTACCGTTATTTGTAGGGGAGGGCCCATGTGCCCTCCCGGATGAGTGTGTTTTTTTGTCAAAGTCACTTGTATTAGGAATCATTAAACGTTCAACTATGAAAGATTTGACGTTTTTTATGTTTTTTTCCGGGAGCCCACACGGGGGCTCCCCTACGGATTTCCAATTGGGAATGCGCTACCATTATTTTGTAGGGGGGGGCCCGTGTGCCCCCCCGGATGATAACGAATGTTTTTTTCGCAGGAGGGGAAATTACTACGGAAACAAATGATAACCGCATAAAAAACTCAAAACCTCAAAGAAAATCTGTGAAATTAAGGGATTATGATTATTCCTCTCCCGGTATGTATTACTTCACGTTGTGCAGCCATGAAAAAGAGCATTTTTTTGGTTGGATAGCGAATAGCAAGATGCATTTAAACCAAGCAGGAAGCATGTTGGAAAAATGGCTTCATAAAATAGAACAAAAATTTACAGGCATTCAATCTATCCATCAGCAAATCATGCCGAATCATTTACATGGTATCATTCAGATATCTGATAAAACAAAGGAAATTGAGAATGGACTTAGCGGGAGCCCGTGTGCGGTTTCACCTACTTTTTTTGATGTCATTGGGTGGTTTAAAACAATGACAACCAATGACTATATCAAAGGCGTTAAAACCGAGGGATGGCAAAGATTTCAAAAACAACTATGGCAACGATCAGTTTATGAACATATCATAAGAGATGAGAAAGAATACGAACATGCGGTTTTGTATATTAATCGCAATCCTGAAAGATGGTCAGAAGACAAATATAATCATTCCCGTAGGGGAGGGCCAAGCGGTTGACGAAGTCAACAAGCCGCACTCCCGGATGATAGCGAATCTTTCGTCAAAATCTTTTATACACGCTATCATTTAACGTTTGCTGTTAATGATAAGGCGTTTTTCGGGAGCCTTGGCGTTTTTGCCAAAGGCAAAAACGCCTTAGGCCATGGGTTTTTATGGCCACACACAGGGGCTCCATACGGATTTTTTTGATTTGAATGAGGTGATAGCACATAAACGTTCTCGGACTAATTGTTGAATACAATCCATTTCATAACGGGCATCAATACCATTTGGAGCAGTCGTTGCAAGTGACAAAGGCTTCGCATGTGATGGCACTGATGAGCGGTGATTTTGTCCAAAGGGGGATGCCGGCATTTACGGACAAATGGGTTCGGACAAGAATGGCGCTTGATTGCGGCGTGAATCTGGTGGTGGAATTGCCGGCATTTTTTGCCTTTCAAGATGCCGGAGGGTTCGCCACTGGGGCCGTTCAATTACTGGACAGAACCAACCTCTGCCACCATCTTGTCTTTGGCAGCGAGTCGGGTGACATTGACCTGCTGAAAGAAACGGCCCGTTTGTTGGTGGAAAACGAATACACCCTTTCAGAGATGGAAGAAAAATACATGAAAAAGGGATTCTCCCATCCCAATGCCAGAAAGTATGCGTTAAATGAGCTCCTTGAACAATCAGGCAAAACCGGCGTGCTCGATCTTTTGGCCAGCTCCAACGATATTCTTGGCCTGGAATACCTGAAGGCATTGAAAAAAAACCGATCCCCCATACAAGCGAAGTGCATCCATCGGATTGGCGCAGCCTATCATCATGAAGCCCTTATGGAGAATTTATCAAGCGCCACCGCCATCCGAAAGGAATACCTGAACGGAGAGATCTCTAACATCAAAGAAAACGTCCCAAATAAAGTATGGCAAATCCTCAAAGACAAAGATTTCAAACAACTCACACCCAATCTGTCGGACTTTGAAACTACGATTCTCAATAAATTCCGTGCGTTGACACGAGACCATATCAAGCGCTATTACGGTTTTACGGAAGGGCTTGACTTGCGCTTCTCCAATTTCTCCATGAGCGCAAAGAAGCTGGATGAATTATTACTTGCCGTTAAAACCAAACGCTTTACCTACACCAGACTTCAAAGACTCCTGCTTTATTTTTTGTTTGAACTGACCACAGCCGAAGTCAAACAATCCCAAGAATACGGGCCTCAATACTTCCGGGTGTTGGGATTCGATGAAAAGGGGCGTGAATTGTTGTCTGAAATGAAAAAGACCGCCACAATCCCAATCATCTCGACCCCTTCCACTTATCATAAAGCCTATATGAAATACGAAAAGACATTTGACGACAAAAGTGAAAAGCCCTATTATTCAACATACGAGGTATTCAAAAGGCATATCCAATTCGATTTTCGTGTATCGGATTATTACACCTGCCTGCAATGGGGTTTTCTGCCAGACAGCGAAATGGACATCAAGAAAAAACCAATTTCCATATAAAATTAGGAGGCGCAATGAACAATCAAAAGCAAGCCATCAAACAAATCATCGGAGACAATCTGGAAGAACTGTTTGAATTGGCAAAAAAAATGAAGGCAAACCCCGAATTGGGATTTGAAGAATTTAAAGCAGCCGCATGGCTTACGGATTATTTAGAATCGAAAGGCTTCAAGGTTCAACGGGGTATCGCCGGATTGCCTACCGCATTTAAAGCAACCTTTGATTTGGACGGCGACGGTCCAACAATCGCATTCTTATGCGAATACGATGCCCTTCCCGGAATCGGGCACGGTTGCGGGCACAATCTCATCGGCCCGCAAAGCATCGGTGCTGCCGTGGCGTTAACTCAAATCAAAGGCCTTTCGGGAACGATCAGCGTCCTGGGTTCGCCGGCTGAGGAAACAGGCGGGGGGAAAGTCACCCTCGTTGAAAAAGGCGTATTTGACGATGTGGATTTCGCTATGATGGTGCACCCGTCGACACACAATCAACCCTATTCCACCTCTTTTGCCATCGACGCCATCGAATTCACCTATCACGGCAAAACTTCCCACGCCGCTGCCGCACCGGAATTGGGGATCAACGCACTGGATTCGGTCATTCAGCTGTTCAACGGCATCAACGCCCTGCGCCAGCACTTAATAGACGATGTGCGAATACACGGCATCATCAACGACGGCGGCCAGACTCCCAACGTTGTACCGGACAAGGCATCCGCCCGTTTTTATTTTCGTGCAAAAGAAAGAAAATACCTGAACCAGATGTTCACCAAAATCATCCACATTGCCGAAGGTGCCGCCCTGATGACCGGTGCAAAGATGGAATGGCGAAACTACGAACTCTCCAACGACAACCTGATGCCCAACAAAAGATTG
Organism: uncultured Thermotogaceae bacterium; assembly: GCA_964472765.1. GTDB lineage: Bacteria > Thermotogota > Thermotogae > MWEM01 > MWEM01 > JASUTC01. The sequence continues at coordinate 3,380 of CAYYNI010000170.1, forward strand.
GCAAAATGCTTTGAAGACAATTTACGAGCCCAGGGAATCACTGACATCGAACCACCCCAAGACGGCAAAGGCTCCTCCGACATGGGCAACGTCAGCCACGTGGTCCCGGCCATCCACCCGTACATCGCCATCGCCGAAAAAGACGCCTTCAACCCCCATTCCACCGAAATGGCCGAAGCCACCCTTAGCGAAGGCGGCAAACAAGGCCTCTACACATCCGCCGTCACACTCGCCTGGACGGCATACGACGTCTTGACAGATGAGCAACTGCAAAAACAGATCAAAGAAGAATTTCAACAAGCATTGAAATAAACCTGAACAAAGAGGGGACTAGCCCAAGGAGACCGGTTCCCTCAATTTCAAGCCTCAAGCTTACTTTTGTTCCTCTTGCTTATCTCGTTTTTGACATTCTACATCCTCAAGACTTTGATTTTGAAAACGGCAGCCACTTTTCTCATCATCACCCATATAAAAAGATTGTTGGGTAATGAAATACTTCCATATTATATTAGCGTATCCTTTTATCTTCATATTTTTACAAATGCGTTAATATATATTCATCTAAAATAAGAACCATTGATAATCGTTTGATGAAAAAGATGATAGAATAGAGTTGTCATCGTGTATAATATCAATCAAATACCGTCAGGAGAATTAAAGTTTTAGATCGAGCGTTTCGATAATTGTCCAGTGAAGAAAATGAATTTCGTTGATTAGCAAGGCTAATAAATTTTAAACCTTATGGAGGTCGAGATTATGAGAAGAAGAAGCGGTTTTACCCTTATTGAAATGATGATCGTGTTAGCGATTATTGCGGCGTTGGCAGCAACATTGGTTCCGATAGCGATGAATGCTTTGAATCAGGCGAAAGTGACTAAGAATTTGACGGATTTGGAGAGTATTAGGTTAGCAGCAATGCAAATATACTACAAAGAAAATGGTGGCGTAAGTGCTATTGAATCCGTTACTGATTTAGAGCCTTTTCTTTCATCAAATAATCTTTCTGACGCATCTCTTTACAAAATCAGCAATTCATCTACAAGTGCTCTTACTGTAACTGTAAATTTCGGCAATGCTCAACTTGCAAAGGCATTGGAAGCTCAGTTTCCTTCACAAACTCCAGGTATGGATATGAGC
>CAYYNI010000171.1:0-4477 GCA_964472765.1 uncultured Thermotogaceae bacterium
CACAGGAAAGGAGGTGACAAGATGAAGACAACATTGATGGACATGGTCAAAGTGAATCCAACATCCAAAGGGATTGAGATGCAAAAAAATTCAAACACACGCAACGCCGATTCCACTCAAAACGAAGCCGGTTGGAAAGAAACGGCTAACACCTTTACACGGGCTTTGAAAAAGCAAGAAGCCACTCAAACAGAGCCTGCAAGCGAGCAATCAGCGCAGAATTTATCAAATCAGAAACCATCTGATTCTGAATCAGTTGCCGGCTATTCCGGAGGCAAGACTGAAAAAATCGCTGATGCCGGTAAAAACCATGAAAATGGGACCGTGCAAACGGAATATGAAGACGCTCAAGACGTTGATTTGGATGCCGTTACTTTAAGTGCCGCTGTTCAGCAAATGCAACAGGAAGCCCAATCTGAGATGCCGATTGTAAAAGAAATAGGAGAAACACAGACGCAATCAAAAATTGCGACCCTTTTATCGCTTTTGTCCGCAAAGACACATCTCAAAGTACCAAAACTTGAACAATACGTTTCCGCTCTCCGTGATGCAGGCAAAAGTGCTCAAGAGATTTTGGATACCTTGAACACCGTCTTAGAGGAAGTAGATGGTAAAAAGACAGTCAGCCTCAAAGAGTTCATTCTATTGATTGTCAATCCGGAAAAGGAATCAAAGGATCATTCGGAAAAAGGGGAATCTCCAGATCAGAATGAAACCCTTTCAATTGGTAAAGCAACCGTGAATCCGTTGAATACGGAGACTGAATTCGAGGCGGATAAACAACCAAAGGAAGAAGGGGCTGTACAAGACAACCCGGAAGCCATAGTGGGGAAAAGAGCTGCTGCCGTTGATGAAAAACAATCCAATGCAGATCATAAACTCAACAGTGACGAGGGAAAATCAGATGATTCAAAGAAAACCGTAAACTCAAACCTTTTCCTGGAAAGTCCGAAAGATCAAAAAGGGGACCAAATCCCTGTTCTTGAGACTACCGGGGATTCTAAAAGTGAAGAAGCAGAAAATACAACCCTTTTAGGCGAAATGATAAGAAGGTTTGTGAATCGAGCAACAGCTGATACAATTCAAAAAGGATCTGACAACCCGGAACAAAGTGATTATCTTCCAAACGAATTGGATTTCAAGGGAATTTCTGAAGAATTAGCTGAAGTTTTGTCAGAACGGCTGAATGTGTCAAAAGAGGAATTGCTGACACTTTTCAATACGAGTTTCGCTTCTGATGAAAAGTTGGCCACATTCCTTCAGTCCATGCCAATGGATTCAAGTGAAGAGGTCTTGAAAAATGCTCCGGAATTCATCAAAAATTTATTCCAGTCTCAACGAGAGCCGATGACCACAACGCTTCAATTTAAATCGGTAAAAGTCAAAACGGATATTATTATCGATTTTATCCAAAAGGGTTTTGAACTCAAGACACTGACTAAAAACCTCTCGTTCTCAGGAGACAACATTTTGTTAAAGTACAAAGAAAAGACCTACACGGTGGAAAAAATGGCTGTGAGATTTGTCAAGCAAACCGTTGAACAAAGTCGTGAAACCCATATCAGAACGATGGAAAGCGATTCAAGAAGGAGTTTTCCAAAAGAAGGAACAACGATGAATCGTTTTTATCAACACTCATTTAAAGAAGGATATGAAAACGCCAATCGACGGATGATGGATTTATCACGCTTCCAAGAAAAAACAAACCAACCGGTTCAAGACAAGAACGTTATCAATCCCGGCAATGAAAAAGCGGGCAAGGAAACAACGTTCAACCCTTTAAGCGCCAAAGAGGAACACAAAGGGCTGTTCTTGGAAAACGAGGAAAAAGAAACGAAAAAGGCCAACAAATCAAGTGAAAGTGATGCGGGGGTTCATCAGGAAAACGCTAAAACCGCTAAAGGCAGCACGAACCAATTGTTAAAGGGTGAGTTGGTGAATCAATCAAGAAGCATCGAGCAGGTATATCAAAAGATCAAAGATATGACACAGTTAATGGCTCGCCAACAAACAAGAACAGAACTCGCAACCATTCGCTTGAACCCGCCTGAATTGGGAAGAGTTTCCCTTGAAATGGTCAAAGAGGGAAATAAGATTTCCATTGTCATGCAGGTTGAAACGAAAGAAGCCCAGGACATCCTGAACAAAAACAGCAACCTACTGGTAGCCAGACTGGTCAACAGCGGTTTTGAAGTGCAAAAGGTCACTGTACAGATGGAAAAATACGAAGAACAAGGAGACCAACAAACCCCTCAAAACGATCAGGAAGGGTCGAACCGGCAAAAAGGAAACCATCAGGACAGCAACAATGACAGCGAATACATCTTTGAAGAAGACTATTCCTTTGAAGACTTATTGAGAGGAGGTATTGAAGAACATGCCAATTGACGGAGTAAACAATTATAACAACATTTTCACAAATGCAACAAGTGATAACGCAGAACAAAAAAATGCATTGGACAAGGATGCTTTTTTGAAGCTTCTCGTGGCAGAAATCCAAAATCAGAACCCTTTAGAACCCATGGATAACCAGAAATTTGTAGATCAAATGACTCAATTCACTACCATGGAACAGATGACCAACATGAGCGAATCCTTCCAGGATTTCATTGAAGCCTCCATGGCAACTACCAAACTACAGGCTAGTGCCGTAGTGGGTAAATATGCGGTCATCGAAGGCAATGAAATCAAATTCCAAGACAATTCCGCAGAAGGGGTCGTTTTCAACGTTGAAGAAGCCGGAGAGGTTCTTATCCGGATTACTAATCAAGACGGAAAGCAGATCAGAGAGGAAAATGTCGGGTATAAAGAAGCGGGAATCCACGGATATCAATGGGATGGCAGAGACGATTCGGGAACCGTACAGGCAGAGGGAACTTATAATTATCAACTGGTTGTCGTTGATTCAACAGGACAGGAAAAGACCTTTGGCGGAGTAGACGGCGGAACAGTTGAAGCCGTACAGTTCGTAGACAACAGCATTTATGTCATCGTTAACGGTCAGAAGTACAATTTTGAAGATATCATCGAGATATCTGAGGTGCCTGAAGATACACAGGAAGCCTGAGAGGTGATTGATGATGAGTTCAAACCTAATTAATCCGAGATCGACGCCTCTTTATGGCCAAGAGATACAGAAACAGGCAAAAAGGATACAAAAGGCAGTCGATCAAAGTGATTTCAGCCGGCTTGTTCAGGAATTACATCAACGCCAATCCGAGGGGTTAAAGGTATCTTCGCATGCGCAGGAAAGAATCAAAACGAGAAACATTGAGTTAAACCAGACAAAATTGGACAGTTTAGGTGAAGTCGCCGATGAAGCGGGGAAAAAAGGAGCCAAAAACACCCTGGCCATGATTGGAACAGACGCCTTCATCCTTAGCGTGAAAGACAAAACCATTGTTACGGCTATGAAAGAAGAAGAAATGGAAAGTCGTTTTTTTACCAACATCGACAGCGTTTACATCAAAAAATGAAAGGACAGGCTGGTCCTCAAAGAGGAAGCTTTGAAACGGTGACCGTCGGATCCGTTTCCCTTTCGAACCAGAGGAGGTAATCAATTATGATGCGATCAATGTTCAGTGGAATCTCGGGATTAAAAGGATTCCAGAGTTCCATGGATGTCATAGGCAACAACATCGCAAACGTCAACACCGTGGGTTTTAAGGTGTCCAGAACCACCTTCCAATCCATGCTCAATCAAACCGTCGTAGGTGCCAAATCACCCGAAGCAGGCGGCAGAGGCGGTACCAACGCCATGCAGATTGGTCTCGGCTCTCAAGTTGGGAGTATCGGCAAGATCATGACACAGGGAAGTTTCCAAAATACCGGGAAAAAAACCGACCTGGGGCTTCAAGGAGATGGATTCTTCGTTCTTTCCGATGGTCTCCAGAATTTTTACTCCCGATCGGGAGACTTTCAATTGGATGAAAGCGGTACGTTCATTCAGCCCTCAACGGGGTTAAAATTGCAAGGTTGGCTCTCAAGGGTTGATCCAAAAACCGGGCAGCGATATTTGGATTTGGACAAACCACCGAGCGATTTATTCATCACCGCAGGCATGACCATGCCGGCAAAGGCAACTTCAAATATGGAAATCGGCGGCAACTTGAACACCGATGTGGGAATCGATCCATTAACCATATCGGTTAAAAACCCCGATGACCCGACTAAATCTTACAAAGTAAGGTTTACTTTCGAGAAAACATCTCCGTTTGATACGGAAAAGCTTTTTTCAGGTTCGACGATTAAATACACCTGGAGTGCAGAAATAGTCGATTGGAATGCAGATAATCCTAGTGAACTTCCGGAGTTAAGTACGACAACTGGTATGGTGGAACTCAATCAATTTGGACAGATTGAAAAATTTTACGAATATCCTACAAATACATTAGCCGGTGGAACCAGTTCAACAAATACGTTTAATAGCAATATTATTGCAGGGGATGCAGAAACGGCTTGGTTTAATTACAGCCCG
>CAYYNI010000172.1:0-4456 GCA_964472765.1 uncultured Thermotogaceae bacterium
TTATCTTTCGATCCATGATGTGATAGTGTCTGTTCAGACTGGCATTGTAATAGACCCAATAATAAGGATTCTCATTGTCTCTGATACGATTGTTGGTGCAAAATTCGCAGATTGTGTTTCTGTTTTGCAACGCCTGATAACAGATTTCACCCGTAATGTCTCTCCCTACAGTATCTTTCGTCATTTGATTGGCAAATAAGATTTCATGCGTTTCAAAATCAGCCACATAGATGATTTCCGGAATGCTGTCCAAAATTGAAAGAAACTGCCGGTGCTCCTCCGATAATTCGGCATTCCCAGTATTCAGCTTTCTGTTTTTTTCCGTTAAATCATCGTTGATTGCCATTAAATCTCTATTCTGGGCTTTTAATGCCTCATTTTGTATTGTCAGTTCAGCCTCATAAGCTGACAGGCTCTCAAAAAACCCATTCATATCCGCCTGGCGGGGTTCTTTCATCATGTGATAAACTTTTTCTATTCTCTTTTTGGCGTTCTGCTTTATTTCCTCTCGTTGATTATAATCCATTCTATTTCTCCCTTTCAACCGGCTTATCAAAGCCGGTTATCTACAATCTCCAGGCTCTTTCTCAAAAGGGCTAAGCAAATCTCCAAGCTGTTCTCTTCACCGACCACTCCCAATCCCTCCATTTAATCTGCTGTTAAAATAATCTTTGATTTTTGTATTTATCCACATTATACAAAAACAGACCCTCAATATACAAGAGAAATAACATTTTTAGGACCATAATGGCAAATGATCTCAAGAATAAAAAGAACCTATTCTGTGTTATAATAACTAAGTTTATTGAATAATGAATATTTTATTGACATTTTCCACATTATTATAAAAGGGGCTAAACACACTCAAAAGGGGTTGAAATAATGCTTAACAAATTGAAACTGATTTGGAGAATCATCTTGTTGATCGGGGTTCCGGTAGCGTTGACATTTGTAGTGACGATTATCATAGCCATTACTTCCATGATGTCATCAGAAAAAGAAAATGCTTTTGAAATGAGCGGTTATATGGCGGGTAATTACGCCAACGAAATCAAAGCAGAACTTGAGGTAGCAATGGATGCGGCCAGAACCATTGCACAAATTTTTGAAGGCTATGAGGCGTTGGAGATCGATGAAAGAAGAAGCGACTATAACAACATACTCAAAAGCGTGTTGGAAAAGAATGACCAATTCCTTGGCGCATGGACATGTTGGGAAAAAGATGCCATTGATGGATTGGATTCAAAATTCAAAAACACCTCTGGCCACGATGACACGGGCCGGTTTGTTCCCTATTGGTACAAAACGAATGGAACTATTGAATTTGAAGCACTAACTGGCTACGATCAACCTGGGGCAGGGGATTATTATCTCATTGCTCAAAGAACCGGCAAAGAAGTCATCTTAGATCCCTATACATATGAAGTGGGTGGAAAAACGATTTTACTCACTAGCCTTGCCGTTCCCATCAAGAATAAAGGAAAAGTGGTCGGAGTAGCCGGAATCGACATTGATATGGGAGAGATTCAAGCGATCATCGAGCAAATCAAACCCTATCAGACGGGAGTAGCCGCCTTATTTACAAGCTCCGGAGTCATTGCCGGACATTTTGATGCTTCACGAATGGCAAAAGACGGCAAGAAAACAGAACAAGATATGGCCGGAGAAAATCTATCAGACATGTTTAAAGCCATTGCGGAAGGAAGAGAATTCTCCTTCCTCAACTATTCAGAAGAAATGAATTCAGATGTCTACATCTCTATCAACCCATTCCAAATCGGACAGGCGGATGAACCCTGGTCGCTGGCTATCGGTGTCCCGATGAACAAGGTTCTTGAAAATGCAAACCGACTGATGTGGTTATTTGTTCTCATCAGTATCGTTGCCGTTTCTGTGATTATTTTGATCATTTTCTTTATTGGTAAGTCAATAACAAACCCCATCAGCGCCTGTGAACAGATGATTGATAAAATAAAGGGAAAAGACCTGGCGGAAGATAAAAAACTTACAGCGTTCAAGTACACCGAAAGAAAAGACGAAATTGGAAATATCGTCAATGCGCTGATTCGAATGGAAAAAGAATACGCAGAAACGATCGCCGTTTTCAAAACATCCGTCGATGAACTGAACGGTTCAGCCGAAAACCTTTCCGCTGTTTCTCAGGAGCAGTTAGCTTCTTCTGAAGAACTATCCGCACAGGCAGAAAAAATCGACAACAACGTTCAAAACACCTCCGCTTCAATCGAAGAAGTCACTTCAGGTGTTGAAGAAGTTGCTTCAAGCGCACAAAACGTCTCATCTACAGCGCAGGAACTATCCAATCAAAACGAGGTCACCGCTGAAAAAGCCCATGAAGGCGGAAAACTGATCTCCAATATTGTCCATCAGATTGAACAAGCCGTCAATCAAACCGTGGACACTGCCAAAATGGTTCAGGAATTAGCGGTAGGGGCCAAAAACGTTGAAGAAATCCTCGTTTCCATTTCTTCCATTGCAGAACAAACGAATTTGTTGGCGCTCAATGCCGCTATAGAAGCCGCAAGAGCCGGCGAAGCCGGAAAAGGGTTTGCCGTCGTTGCGGACGAAATAAGGAAATTGGCAGAGGAAAGTAAAAAATCCACAGATAATATTTCCCATATCCTGAAAACCATCACCACCGGCGTCAACAAAGCCGATGCTGCAACCGATAAAACAGTTGAAATCGTCAACCAGGTCAATGAAAATGCAAAAGCAGTCGAAATTCAATTCTCTCAAATCCTACAGATGGTGGAACAAACCACCAATATGATCGAAAGTTTAACGGCAATATCCGAGGAACAAGGTGCTGCAGCTGAGGAAATGGCCGGTGCCATGGACACCTCTGCAAAATCCGTAAGCGAAATCTCAGACCAGGCAGCCGATATGACTCAGTCCGTTGTACAGCAAACCAAAGGCGCACAACAAGTCAGCTCCGCAGCCGAACAATTGAGTACCCTAGCGGGCAGTTTAGACGAACAAGTTAAGAAATTTAACCTTTAAAAAGAACCACTCAAAAACAAAAAAACGTGACTTTATTAGCGTCACGCTTTTTTTATAAGTTCATTTTACAAGCAGATGCCCTCTTCAGCATAAGGCAAATCCAACTCGAAGAAGAAAACACTGCCATTTTCCGGCGTACTTGACAGATGCAGGTTGCTGTTCATCTTGTTGAGCAGCTCTTTGGAAAGAGCCAGACCTAATCCCAGACCGCCGTATTTTCGTGTATTGGACATATCCACCTGGCTGAAGGGCTCAAATATACCTTTCTGCAGCGACTCGTTGATCCCGATGCCTGTGTCCTTCACTGAAAAAAGGAGTTTCGCCGTTTTTCGATTCCTGTCTATTTCTTTTGGTCGAGCACTCACACTAATGCTGCCTTGTTCCGTAAATTTAATAGCGTTGTCCAAAAGATTGACCAGTATCTGTTTCAATCTCACAGGATCCACAAAAACAACCCCAGGCAAAGACTGATCGATATCCGTTATGAGTGTTAACCCTTTTTTTTCAGCCTGACCTTGAATGCCTGCCACGGCTTGTGTGATCAGTCTTTGAATATTCGCTTTTTTGGGTTTGATTATCAGTTCATTTGAGTCCATCATCGAAAAATCCAAAATATCCGTGATAATCGTCAATAAATGATGAGCCGAATGAATAACGATATCCATAAACTCCTGCTGATTTTCATCGAGGGGGGTTTGACGAAGAATTTCGCTGAACCCGATCACACCATTCAGAGGCGTGCGTAGTTCATAGCTTCCATTTCATCGTTGATCTCTTGCAACCGCATATTCGCTTCATATTCTCGTGTGATATCTTCAAAACTGGCATACCCCTGACACAGTTCTTCTACCTCGCCACAGAATTGGGATGGCATTCCCCTTGATCCAATGATGTTTTTCTTCCCTCCTGTTGTAAACACCCATTATCTTTCCGTAAATCGGATGTTCTTCCCAAGGAAACGCACTTCCGTTCTATCGTGATAAACCAGGCCTTCTGCCATGGTTTCATACAGCGTTCTGAAGTTTTATGTGCCTATTTTGAAGTGTTGCCTGCGTTTTTTAAAGAGCGAGCTCATTTAACTTGAAGGCATCAATGTCCTGATGAACCCTCATAATATGCTGGTTCGTTTGATCTTTCCTAGGTTTAATTAGCCGTTTATACTATGATGGGGTAACCTGTTGAATTTTCTAGCATCACTCGATTCAAGAAATTACAAAAAATTGGTTTTTTTTCATCACTTCTTCTATCGGATTATTGACGAGCGTATTTGATTTTTATGTTTCGATAAGGCTTTAATACTGTTTGTACGCTGTGGATTGGTTTATGATGGACTTCATGTCTTGTTTGGATTGGATTTGGCCTGTTCCCAGCATTTGTATCATAGCGTTGCCGATTGTGGTGCCTTCTGCGGGATGGGTTTTGACGGGGAGATGGGTGG
>CAYYNI010000173.1:0-4440 GCA_964472765.1 uncultured Thermotogaceae bacterium
TATTGTTCATGGCTATCCTCCCTCATTTCCAGCAACTCTTGCTCCAACTCTTCAACAACTCCCTCACTTTGGGGCAAAGCCTGAACATCTCTGAGCTGTCTTTCAATCGCACGTGTCCGTACGCCGGCTTTATCTATTTCTTTTGCAGCTGTTTCCAGTTTTTTCTTGGTGTTTTCCAGTACGTCTGCAAATTTGCCGAACTCCGTTTTCACAGCTCCCAGGACTTCCCAGACTTCACTGCTTCTTTTTTGGATGGCCAGGGTTCTGAAGCCGATTTGGAGGCTGTTTAAAAAGGCGGCAATGGTGGTGGGGCCGGTGATGATGATGTGTTCTTCACGCTGAAGGGTTTCAAACAGGCCGTTGAGTCGTAAGACTTCGGCATACAGGCCTTCAAAGGGCAGGAAAAGGATGCCGAAATCAGTGGTGTGTGGGACGGAAATGTACTTTTGGCGAATGTCTTTGGCAAATTTTTTTATTTTTTGCTCCAGGGATTTTTTGCTTTGTTGTATTTTTCCCAAATCCGCCTCATCGTAAGCGTTTAGCAGCGTGTAATAGTCTTCGGTGGGGAATTTGGCATCAATGGGGAGGTAAACACAGCTTTCGCCGTTTTCTTTTCCGGGCATTTTGATTGCAAATTCCACCCGGTCGTTGCTATTGGGGATGGTGTTGATGTTTTTTTCGTATTGGGTCTGGGTTAATATCTCTTCAAGGATGTTTTCAAGTTGGTATTCGCCAAGCACGCCTTTTGTTTTGACGTTTGAGAGGACTTTTTTCAAGTCGCCCACACCGGTAGCCAGTGTCTGCATTTCCCCCAGTCCCTTTTGTACGGTTTCCAGTTTGTCGCTGACGAGTTTGAAGGATTCCGTGAGTCTTGTTTCAAGGGTTTTATGAAGTTTTTCATCCACCGTTTCTCTCATTTTTTCAAGTTGCTCTGTATTCTTGGTCTGTATCGTTTGAAGATTGCTGTCCACATTTTCTTTAATGGCGTTTAACTTATCTTCTGTGTTTTTAATAAAGCGTTGTAATTCTTCTCTCATATCTTTTGCGTTTACCCGATTGGTTTCGGTTGCTTCTGATATTTTCTTTTCTGATGTCTCACGAATTTCCTTTAGATTTGTGCTTATTTGGTTTGAAGTTTCTTTTTGCTGTTGTTCAAAATCTGCAAATTTCTGTCGCTGCTGGTTTGAAAACGTTTCAAAATCCTTTTTCTGAGAGTTTTCCATGGAGTCCATTTGTTTTTGCATCAGTTCCTGAAAGGTGTTAAACTGGTTTGAATTTTCCGTTCTGTTCATCGAGAGATTATTGACAAGTTCTTGTCTGTTGGAGGAAAATTCTTCTCTGATATTTTTTTCCAGTTCCACCGTTGAGCTTGATTTGGAGTGAATTTTGATAACCATCAAGATGTTGATAATAGAAATGAAGGTAATGATGCTTAATAAAATCAATTCTGTTGGCATTTTTCTCTCCTTATGAATCAAATTTTAAGAATAACTATTCTGGGGTTCTCTTTGTTTTTCTTATTCGTAACGTATCATATTATTTTAACATATCGTGTCTTTTTTTCGCTAAAATGTAAAAAACACACTTTGTCCTTCATCATTTGACGATTGGTTTTGATGGAATAAAAAGGTGATTGACCCATGGGCTGTTTGGCTTTCAATGGATAAGGGGCGGTTAACATGCTATAATTAAAAAAATGTTAAATGAAATGATAAGCATCAATATAGGAGGGATACAATGAAGAAAGCGGGAATTCTTTTCTTAATGGTTATGCTTGTTTGTTCACTGAGCCTTTATTCACAGCGTGTTAACTGGAAGGATCAGGTGATTTATTTTGTCATGACAGATCGTTTTGCAAATGGCGATCCATCCAACGATGTTTTGACCGATTCGGGCATTGAATTTGGTCATGATGGAAGCAAATACACGGGCGGTGATCTTCAAGGGTTAATCGATCAATTGGATTACATCCAGGGTCTTGGGGCAACCGCTATCTGGTTAACGCCTCCCGTTGCCAATCAATGGTGGGATGAGCATGTGAATTACGGCGGCTATCACGGTTATTGGGCCCGTGACATGAAAAAAATCGAAGAGCATTTTGGCGATTTGGCACTGTACAAGCAGCTGATTGACGAATTGCATCGGCGGGGAATGTACCTCATTCAGGATATTGTTTGCAACCATATGGGAAATTATTACGTTTACGATAAACAGACCGGGGAATACCGAGTCAATACGGGCTCTTTTCCCCCTCAGGATGAAAATCCCCTCCAATATCCTTTTAATCTGATTGACTACAACGATCCGGATCAAAGGGCAATGAATATCTATCACTGGGAATCGGAACAAAATCCACCCACCCTTGAAAACACCTCTTTTGCCGATTTGGATGACCTCAACACTGAAAATGAACTGGTGATCAGCACATTAAAGGATTCCTTCCGTTACTGGATTGAACAAGGAGTAGATGGCTACAGAATTGATACGGTAATATATGTTCAAGACCCTTTCTGGATGAGGTTTTTGTCCGACCGTGACGGGATTGTTCCGTTCGCCAATGAATCCGGCAAAAGCGACTTCCTGATTTACGGTGAGGCTTGGACCACTCCTGCACCCTACGAGAATGATGCGGAAGAACTCGTTTCCCGGTATTTCGATTTGGGTTTCAATTCCATGTTGGACTTTCCCCTTCTCAGTGAAATTCACAGGGTGTTTAAAGAGGGCAAACCAACTGATTTCATGAAATACCGGCTTGAGCAACGTGAAGCATTTTTCGACGGGAAAACGATGATCACCTTTGTAGATAATCACGATATGGTACGTTTTTTAAAAGGCTCTCAGGTATTGGATCTCATGCAGGCCCTTGGCTTTATTTTCACCATTCCCGGTATCCCTTGCATTTATTACGGAACTGAGCAGGCATTTGATGAAACCAGGGCTTCGATGTTTGCCGATGGTTTTTATACAAAGGACGACCAATACGATACCCAATCTGCTCTTTATACGTATATTAAAACGCTGACGCAATTGAGGGCAGAATACGAAGCCTTCCGATACGGGAAAGTGAGCGTTCTTTACACCGATAAAATTGGACCAGGACCCTTTATTTACCAAATCACTTATCGGGATGAGAACTATTTCGTTATGATGAATACCCATTATTCGGGAAGATATGTCTGTGATCTTCAAACCGGACTACCCGAAGGGACTATTTTGGAGCCTGTTTTCACTTCACGAATGATTGCAAAGGAGATTCAGGTGGGTCAGGACGGAATCCTCAATAAATTGCTGGATCCTAAGGCCTTTGGCATTTTCAAAGTAACCGGTACGATCCAAGCGGTTAAAGATTCAGGGATCAGAGTCGATTTCAACGAGATGAACCGCCATTTCACCGAGAATTTTTCTATTTCAGGAACAAGCGAAAACGCCAAGAAAATCAGATTGTATTTTGACGGTTCCCAAGCGGAATACGCTACAGTCGAACCTTCTCAAGACGGCACTTGGGAAATACCCGTTCGGCTGGTGGATTTCGTCTCCGGAACCCATAAAGTCTTTGTGAAGGCTTATGGCAAACTTCCGATTCATTACGCTTATTCTCACACATTGGAAATCGAACTGGACATTCCCATTATCACCCTTGCCAAAGTCTCAGACCCGGTTGGGGATGATCACGGTTTAACCGGTGATTATCTGCCGCCTAAAGGCGAAGGCTATTTTCAACACGAGATGGATTTAACCCATGTCAGCATTTCCCAGGTGGGTCAAATTCTTAAAATGGAGATTCAAACCAAAGATATTAGTGACAGATGGACGCCTTCAAATGGTTTTGACCACAGTGTGTTTCAAATATTCTTTGATAATCCCGACATGAAAGGGGCATTGTATTTACCACAGCAGCAAGCCAAAATGCCTGTTTATGAAGATGGCACACAAGGAGACTGGGACTACGAAGTCTACGCCACCGGTTGGACTTTGGCCACTTATTCCAGCGAAGGGGCCGATGATGAAAATTACGGAAAGCCCATTCAACCCACACCCGTCATTAAAACGGACAAGGAAGCGAAAACCATCACTTTACTAATCCCCCTGGAATCATTAAACACCAAATCTGTTGAAGGCTGGACCATCTATATCACCACCTTTGACTATGACGGAATCGAATCGTTGTTAAGGCGTGTGTCTCCAAATCCAAAAAAATGGGATTTTAGGGCTCCTTCAGAAGATTCACCCAAAATAATGGATGATATTTTAATCGCCCTTTGATTGAGACTGCCGAAGAACAAAAATTCATCCTTAGGGGTGGCCTTGAAAAATAGGCGTTGCAATGAAGCGTTGCTTTTCAAAAAATATAGGAGCCCCCATGGGGACTCCTATATTAATAGCTTCTATTTAGGCTTTTTTACAGTTTTTTGTGGCAGAACCACCAGTCGTAACAGTTGT
>CAYYNI010000174.1:0-4435 GCA_964472765.1 uncultured Thermotogaceae bacterium
CAGTTCTGTTTGCAAGTAATTTCTTTTCATCTATTGGGCGTGACAAACGCATGGGAGTGAACGGTTTCTGTTGCTGTTTTTTATTTAAAATATTGGGTGTAGTCTCCTTTTCCGGAAGATTGAATATCAACCGAAACGATTTCACCGGTATTCTCAAAACTCAACCGCTTCATGTCAATTGTTCGTCTTTCCGGGTTGTAAAGGGAAGTCCATTCAACGGCGAGGTTTTTAAGATCAAAGCAGACCGTCCAGTCAGTAGCCGAATCAGAGGCTATCGTCCCTTCAAATTGCCTTGCCAAATCCATGATGAAAAACCCATCGTCAAAGGAGATATCTCCTTTTTTCATGGCCTCTAAAGAATAATAGGTTGCAAGTACGAGTCTGACATCAGATGTTCTCTTCGCATTGGAATCCGGAATGGGTTTGTCCCCTCCAAAAGGTTCATATTGATAGAGATAAAAAATATTCATTTCATAGAACTCGTTCGTTGTAGTTTTATAAAGCGGTGTGTGAATCATCATTCTTCCGTTGGATTGTTCCGGGAACTCGATGATATAACAGTTACCATCTCTGTCTATAATGAAATAATGGAATGTGACTTGAATGTCATTGAGTTTCAAAGGCAAAATATCAACCTTCGACAGCATAACAAGTGTCTCATCTGCTGTCTTGCATGTGTCAAGCAAAAGCCTTACAATATCAAGGCAAGTGACGGCAGGTTTTCCGGATGGACTCGGGCAAAGCATGTCATCTGCAAAAAAGGCTCCGACATAAAGTCCCGCATCATTCATCCCGCCACCCGAACTGTTTAGAGCGCCAATCTCAGGAACAGATACCAAAAGGTCGAAAGTAACACTTCCATATTTGGCCGTCCACGTTAAGGGGGTAAATGCTTCGGGAACAAAGATAGCGGTTTTTTCTGCCCCTCTCGGGTTCATAACGACCAATCCGTCTGATTCCGGCCAATCCATATTCCTTGCCACTATCAACCTATCTTCGTCTTCAATAGCGGTAACGGAACAGGCGCTCACTGTGATGCAAGAGAGTAAAAAAAGACAAGAAAAGAGAAAAAAGACAAATTTAAATTTTAGGCAATAGCGCATCGCTTCACTCCTTGTTTTGAAATAGCCTGTCGACTAACTGATTAGATTTTAAGTCAATTTTTCATGGTATTTCTCATTATATTATATCACGTTAGCCCAACTTCACATCAGGCACATCATGTACGGTTCTGTTTGCAAGTAACGTTTTTGTTTATTCCACATTATTCTGGTAGAATACGTTGAACGGCTTAAAAGACAGGCAAAAACGGAAAAATTTTAAAAATAAATTCAAAGGTGAAAAGGAGAGAAAATGTCAGATATTAAGGCGCTTTACGAAAGAATAGCAACGGAATTGAAAGAAAAGACCCTTCAGGAGGGGAAATATCTTGGAGATGGCATTCTGAAGGTCGACAGTTTCATCAATCATCAGTCCCATCCCAAGATCATGAATCATGCCGGGGAATTTGTAGCCGCCTACTTCGCAGAACATGGCATCACAAAGGTTATCACCGTTGAAACATCCGGCATCATTCCCGCTTATGCGTCAGCATCCAGTCTGAATGTCCCGTTGGTATTCACGAGAAAGAAAAAGCCGATTACGATGAAAGAGGATTTTTCCGAATCCGCTCCTTCTCACACCAAAGGCGGTATCGTCACGTTACATCTGTCACAGGAGATGATCTCGCCAAGTGACAACATCCTTATCGTGGATGACTTCCTTGCAAGTGGAAAGACCATACACGCCTTAGCCAAAATGATCGAACAATCCGGCGCACGCCTTGCCGGTATCGTCACAATCATCGAAAAGACATTTGAAGGCGGCAGAGCCCTTCTGGAAAGTCATCTCAACATCCCTGTCATCGGCCTGATCAGAATTTCTTCTCTCAATGAACAGGGTATAGAATTTGCGGAAGGAATCGGGGTTGAGCTTTAACCCGTTGGTTGTTTATTGAATGATTTGAACCATTCACCCTTCAATTTTTGTTGTTTTTTTAATCAAAAAAGAATGGCATATGTTATAATGATAAAACATATTCCTTTTTGAGAGGACTGGCTAAGCATGTTTTATGAAGGCATTACAGAATGGTTTGTCTATAGTATTCAAGCATTAATGAACCTTTTAAGTCAATATTATGAGAGTGAGGGGTTCACACCGGTTCAGATCGGCATTGCAGTTAGCGTTGGGCGCATCATGTCGCTGGTGGCCAATCCTTTTTGGTTTAATATGAAAACCCATTTTGGCATCAACAAAGTGATTACACTCGTCACGATTGTTCCCCTGATTGGTATTTGGGGGATCTATTTTATGCCTGATTTCCAGGGTAAACTGATTTTTATTGTTATCAGCGGCTTTTTTCTTGCCGTCGTCATGCCGCTTATCGAAGGAAAAGTGGTTGGTTCTTTAATGAAAAAGGGGCTGGCGTTTAATCCTTCCCGTTTACTGGGATCGATTGGATTTTCTATCACGGCTTTTATTGCCGGGTTGTTATTTAATATTGGCTTTTTTATGCTGTTTTTGCTTTTTTCGGTTTTTTTATTTGTCGTGCTATTCTTCAGCTTCAAAGTTAAACAAGACGAACCGAAAACAAAAAGAGCCCACATGACCGATTCCAAAGGGAATTGGTTGATGTATGGGATCATGTTGCTCAGTGGTGTTCTTTCTATTTCCAGTGCAATCTTTTACGTTACTTTTTTACCGGTCTATATCGATTTGAAAGGTTACCCGGTTTCTTTTACCGGCATCAGTTTTTTTGTGTTTGCCCTTTCTGAAATTCCTTTTCTCCTTTTTTCCCAAAAACTGATTCACAAATTTGGTGAATTACTCATCCTGGCTTCAGGTGTCTTTGCCTGCGGGATACGGCTTGTTTTATCCTTTTATGCCCAGAGCTTTATTCAACTCCTGCTCGTCAGCCTTCTCCATGGATGGGGGTATATTGTCGTTTACTATTCCATCTATCACTTTATCCATTATCATATGCCTGTAAATGCCATCAACAAAGCACAGGCGATTTTTTGGATGTGTATAACGGGGATTGGCTTTATTTTGGGGTCCTTTTTCGGGGGTTTTTTTGTTGAATGGGTAGGCCTTGAAACCGGCTTTCAGATTTTAGGATGGGCTGTTTTATTCATTGCGCTCTTTTATTTCATCTGGGCTTATGCCAAATCCATTCAAATGAAAATCATTTAGGAACGAAAACAGTTTCTGTTGTATAAAAGTGATCATGTTTCCGAAGATGAGATTTAATGTTGCCTCTATCTAAATTCTATTTACGTTAAAGGCGAATCAGTTTTCATGATTAGAAGGCGCCGTTTGTGTGGAGGCAAAGAAATGTTTAGGCTCCCCGCTACTCTGATTAGATCATAGATAACAAGTCATTTAGCCGAATGGTTTTACTGCCTTTGCTTTCATAATAGTGCAGCATTTCGCCCATTTTCCTTTTATCATAACTGGTAATGCAATCGGATAAGACAGTAACGTTATAATTTTCTTTGCGCAGGTTGTAACAGGTTGATTTAACACAGGCAACGGCATCTGCTCCTGTTATGTAGAATTCGTTTATTTCATTTTTACAGATATAATCCGTAAATCCTTCACTACTTAAGGCGTTCCCTTTGTACTTTGTAAAAATATTTGTTGATGCGATTTTCAAGTCTGAAGCTAATTCAGCCCCATAAGTATTGGGTTTAAAAGTTCTCGTACCCGCCGATAAATTTTCATGCCGGATATAAATAACATGAAGAGTATGATTGACTGCCCAATCAATCGCTTTATTGATATTGTCAATTATTTCCTTGTAATTCTTTGTTATGTCATTTTGAATATCTATTATTATCAAGGCCTTTTTCTGCATCGTGATTCCTCCTGATCGGTAGATTGATTTGTTTGCTTTTTTATTGTACCGTGTAATGGTTGACACATGAACACTTTTCGCCTGATGGTAATGAGCATTACATCGTTAGTTTCCCTTTCATAGCAAACGATTACTACTACAATATTCTTTTTAGTTTTGGGGACAAATGCGAGTGCTTAGAGCCGTTACATGTCCGCACAGAAATGAAGCGTAGAATACAGGACATAGCGGCCTTGTACGAAAACTAAACCAACGAGTCCAATCACGAGGGCCGGTTTGAGGTGGACCCATAAAGGTAGACAAAATAGGGACGGATAAAAATCCATTTTTTAAACCGTATTAGATTGTTTTTTATTTAACCCCCCAAGTTTTCTCTGAGGTCTTTTGTTTATATAATAACCATATAATCTTCGACCATGTCAACCACTTCTTTGAGGTTTTTTGGTATCTATTTCATCAGGTGTATCGTTTCGCTTTTGAAATGACCAAAGAAGCTTTCTGCACAGGCTCCTATCCCAGCAATTGCCTTTTCGTGACATG
>CAYYNI010000175.1:0-4415 GCA_964472765.1 uncultured Thermotogaceae bacterium
CACTTGAAATGAGAGACAAAGACGACAGATATATGGGCAAAGGGGTACAAAAGGCGGTTAAAAATGTCAACGATATCATTGCCCCCAAATTGATCGGCCTGAACGTTTTCGACCAGACTTTTATCGACAAAGTCATGTTGGACCTGGACGGCACGGAAAACAAGGAAAAACTGGGAGCTAATGCCATCCTTGGTGTTTCTATGGCTGTTTCCAGAGCCGCCGCCGCCGCACTGGGGATTCCCCTTTACAAGTATTTGGGAGGAGCCAATGCGAAGACCATACCGGTACCCATGATGAACATCATCAACGGGGGACAGCATGCAGACAACAGCTTGGACATCCAGGAATTCATGATCATGCCGGCGGGATTCTGCTGTTTCAAAGAGGCTTTAAGGGCAGGCGCAGAGATATTCCACAATCTGAAATCCATTCTGAAGGCTGAAGGCAACATCACTTCCGTTGGCGATGAAGGCGGATTCGCACCCAACTTAGGATCTAACGAGGAAGGAATCGCTGTGATCATCAAAGCCATCGAAAAAGCGGGCTATGTGCCCGGAGAACAGGTTCTCATTGCCATGGACTGTGCGGCAAGCGAATTTTACAACCGGGAGAACAAGACCTATCATGTGGACGGAAAAGACATGACTTCCGATGAACTGTTGAAATACTACGAAATGCTGGTGGAAAAATATCCCATTATCTCCATCGAAGACCCCTTTGATGAAGAAGACTGGCAAGCCTTTGCAAAAATGGAAGCCAGCCTGGGAGACAGAGTTCAGATTGTGGGCGACGATCTTTACGTCACCAACAAAAAGAGACTGGAAAAAGGTGTGGAACTTCAAGCCAGCAACTCCATTTTGATCAAGCTGAATCAAATTGGCTCCGTCACGGAGACATTGGACACCATCGAATATGCCAAGATCAACAACATGACTAACGTGGTTTCCCATCGCTCAGGCGAAACGGAAGACACTTATATTGCAGATCTGGCCGTTGCAACTAATGCCGGACAGATCAAGACAGGATCCCTTTCCAGAACAGATCGAATTGCCAAATACAACCGATTGCTCAGGATTGAAGAAGAATTGGGAGAATGTGCCATATTTAAAGGAAAAGATACTTATTATTCCATTAACAAATAGTTTGTAAAACCAATATTAGAGGGGACTCAATCCTTGATTGCCTCAGTTTCATCCAGGCTCCAAGCGGTTTGTCCCCTTATTTTATTGATCTAAAAACTCGGAGGTGTAATGGATGAAAACAGTTATGGCCATCATGGTTGCAAACCGAAAAGAAGAGGCGGAGAAAGTCCAAAAACTGCTGACGGGATGGGGTTGCCTGATCAAAATGCGTGTGGGCCTTCATGACCAAGTGTTGGACAACTGCTCGGACGAAGGTCTGATCATTCTGGAATTGGTGGGAGACCAAGAGAAACACGAAGAACTTCTGAGAAAACTCAATGTCCTCAAAGGCGTTCAAGCCAAGATGATGACACTTTCTTTGGAAGAATGATTTTTAATTGACGGAATACAATGTGAAGGGCAACCATGACGGTTGCCCTTCCTTTTTGATTGTTGCCGTTAATCCCTTTTATACTGTCTTTCGTAAAGCTCCTGATAGATCTTACAGTTTTTCAGTAACTGTTCGTGGGTGTCATAAGCAATGAGCTGTCCATGATCCATGACAATGATTTTGCGAGCTTTTCTCAAGGTGGTAAAACGATGGGCGATGATGAGTGAGGTTCTTCCCATTACGAGTTGGTCCATGGCTTGCTGCATTTGGACTTCAGTGGCGGCATCCACACTGGAGGTGGCTTCATCCAGGATCAGGATGGGGCTGTAGGTCAATGTGGCTCTGGCAAAGGCGATGAGCTGGCGTTGTCCGCCCGAAAGGAGCATGCCTCCTTCTCCCACCTGGGTGTCATAGCCTTTGGGCAACTGGGTGATAAACGCATCGGCCCGGGCAATTTGTGCCGCCTGAATCACTTGTTGATCGCTTGCTTTGGGATGGGCATAGCGGATGTTGTCCATGATGGTTCCCTTGAACAGAAAGACTTCCTGCGGTACCAGCATCAGTGTTTGGCGCAGCTGCTGGTTGCGGATGGTGCGGATGTCCACCCCGTCGATGGTGATCGATCCGCTTTTCACGTCGTATAATCGGCTTATGAGTTTAATCAGGGTTGATTTTCCCGCCCCGCTGGGGCCCACAATCGCCGTGGTTTCCCCCGCCGGGATGGTCAGGTTCATCTGTTGGATCAAGGGTTGGCCCGGTTGATAGTGAAAGGTTACGTTGTTGAAGGCGATCTCACCTTTCACCGGTTCTTTCATCACAACAGGCTTGACAGGTTCAGCAACGGTGGGTTTGATCTGGAAATAGTCGTAAATGCGCTCTGCTGAAGCGGCTGCTGTCTGATAAACGTTGTAAATCTGGCTCAAATCCCTCAGGGGCAGGAAGAATCGGTTGGTATAGGCGATAAACGCAATCAAGATGCCGATGGTGGCGCCGCTTTCACCGTTGATCACCATAAACCCGCCAGCCAGGATCACTAAGGCTGTCCCCAATGTGCCGGTGAGCGACATGAAGGGGAAGAACAGTGCTGAAATAACAACCGCTTTGATCTGGGCCGCCAGGTTTTCCTTATTCAGTTTTTCAAAGGATTTCATGTTGTCCGATTCCTGAGACATGGCCTGTACGACTCGGATGCCGGAAATGTTTTCTTCAACGCCTGCGTTCAGATTTCCCGTTTTTTCCCGGACTTTTTTATAAGCCTTACGCATATGCCGGCCGATCAGCAACGTTCCCCCGAAGATAACGGGAATCGTGATCAGCACCACTAGTGCCAATTTGACATTCAGTAACAACATCAGGGCAACGATACCGCCCAACGTCAACAGATCGCTTAACAGATTGACAATCCCGCTGGATATGAAATCAGACAGGGTGTTGATGTCGTTGGTGAGCCTGGACATGATTTCGCCGGTTTTGTTTTCACTGAAAAAATCCATGGACAATCCGGTGACATGTTCAAACAAATCTGCCCGGACGTCTGCCACCACCCGTTGGCCCAATTTAGTGGAAAGGTAAGAGCCCCAGTATGAGGCCCACCAAAAAACGGCATAGGAACCAACAAAGGCGGCGAGAATCAAATGCAACCCGTTGACGTTTTTGGGGATGATAAATTCGTCAATGGCTATTTTGGATAAATAGGGAACGATCATGTTCACACCTGATACGATGCCCATAAACAGGAAAGTCAGCAGCAGGGTTTTGGTTTGAGGTTTCAAATACCGGCCGAACATTTGAAAAACCTCCCGGTTGATGTCTTTGATTTTGCGGGATTTTTCACCTTCATTCATCATTCTGCCCATGAATCCGCTTTGCATCGACATCTCATTTCACCCCCGATGATCCTAAAGTATTTTCAGTTACAATGCCGTATTGCGCAGTGTCCACCTGCAGGGTGTAAATCTCTCTGTACAGCCCGGGTTGATCCAGCAGTTCCTCATGGGTGCCGTACTGGCTGATTTGACCGCCTTTGAGAACCAGGATCTTATCGGCCGTTTTCAACGTCCACAAACGGTGGGCGATCATGAATACGGTCCGGTTTTGGGTCAGGGTGTCAATGGCTGTCAGGATTTGTTCATCCGTTTGGGCATCTACACTGGAGGTGGGTTCATCCAGAATCAACAGTGGCGGATCCATCAAAAGGGTTCTTGCAATGGAGATGCGCTGTTTTTGGCCGCCCGAAAGTTTCACGCCTCGCTCTCCAACCGGAGTGTCATATCCTTTGGGAAGGGTTGAGATGAAATCATGAATGCCGGCTGAAGAGGCAGCTGAAACGATCTCAGCCATGGATGCATCGGGCTTTGCGAAGCGTATATTGTCCTTGATGGACACGTTAAACAAAAAGGGATGCTGGAGGACGATTCCGATATTCCGTCTGAGACTGTCCAGTGTCATCTCTTTCACAGGCGTTCCATCGATGGTGATTTCCCCTTCATCCACATCGTAAAAACGTGGCAGCAGATGAACCAGAGTTGATTTCCCCGCTCCCGTGGGACCGACGACGGCAATGGTCTGCCCCACCTCAGCGCAAAAATTGATATTTTTCAAAACGGGTGTCTGATGATCGTAAGAAAATCCCACATGACGGTAGCAGACCTTTCCCGCAAGAGAGCCAACATCCACCGCACCCTGACAGTCCTTTACTTGGGGGTCGGTGTCCAGCACCTGGAAAATTCTTTCAGCGGAGGCGGCCGACACCAGTACACGGCTGATCAGCATACCCGTTTGCCGTATGGGTCGCATCATCATCCCCATGTAGGTGGTAAACCCCACCAGGGTTCCCAGGCTGATGGCACCCCGGATGACTTGCATTCCTCCATACCAAATGATCACGCCGGTTGACAACCCCA
>CAYYNI010000176.1:0-4384 GCA_964472765.1 uncultured Thermotogaceae bacterium
GATAGGGTGACGGGTTTGGCCTGAGCAAATTTTCAAAAAAAGATTTGGCAGATGTAGAAAGTGCCTGAAGCGCCTTGATCAATTCCTATAGCGGTGTATTGCCATCGTTTTAACAGGTTATGCCGATGAGAAATACTGGAAAGGAACTGCTCAAAAGCCTTTTTTGCCGGATCCATACATATTGGAAAAGAACAACAATTCTCAGCTACTGAAACAAAGCCAAATGATGGCTGAATCGTTTCTTTTTCCTGCCGGAGAACGGCAAGGATTTGATCTGCTCTTTCGTTGAATCCGTTATGTGCCAGGTACTGATCGATTGAAGCTTGTTTACTGGCGTGCTCTTGGGCAATGAACGAAAAGCGTTGTTGAAGTTCTTCCAGTCCTTTTTCTTCCCGATATTGATTGACATAAGATAAAAATTGGGTTCTCACGTCTTCCAGTGTAACGGTTTTCGATGCGATTGCAAAAGAGCTAATAGCGGCTGTACCCATAATGAAAAGAAGCAACCATCTAACCATTGTGCATCACATTCCCAAGAGATGTTTTTTTAGTATCTCTTTTAACTGTTTATGTGAAACCGGCTTTGTAAGGAAGTCATCGATCATTTTTATCCCCTTGGACCCTACACCTTCATACCGGCTTTCTTCTTGGTAGGCAATGATGATGGTTGGTTCTGAAAGACTTTTTTCTTCATGTTTTCGGATTTTATCGATCATGTTAAGAATTTCGGCAGGGTCGGTGTTAAAATCAACAATGATGACATGAGGAGAAAAGTTGAAAAAGATATCGAGTGCCCCTTGAGCATCAGAGGCAAAATACAATAACGGGTTATTTAGTATTTTGCTCAGCGTTATTTTCATTAATTGTTGACTGATTTGATCATTATCGACGATCAAAAAACTCTGCCGAGTCAGGTCAGCATGAAGTGAACCCTCCGACTTCAAATCTGGCTCAATCATTTTGGTTCTAAGATCAAAGCGATCAAAGCTGATGTTAAAGAAGAAGGTACTTCCTACATCCGGCGTGCTTTCCACAATCAATGTACTGTTCATATACTTTAACAATAAATTAGAAATGGTTAATCCAAGACCTGTTCCGCCGTATTCCCTTGTGATTGAATTATCAGCTTGAGTAAACGATTGAAATATTTCGCTTAGTTTTTCCGCTTTAATCCCGATCCCGGTATCTGTTACCGAAAATTTGCAACGAATGGATTCATCGGTTTGGTTAATCAATTGTATCTTCAGAGATACAGATCCTTCTGAAGTGAATTTAACGGCATTACTCAGCAGATTGTTGATGATTTGACTCAACCTTAAAGGGTCTGAATAAACGGGATAATTTCTAATTTCATCAATGCTGTATTGGAGTGTAATACCCTTCTCTTTCGCAAGAGGTTCGATCATATTCAACGAATGTTGTGCAACTTGGTCAATATCTGTGTATACCCGTTCCATTTCCAGACGACCGGCTTCAATCTTTGAAAAATCAAGAATGTCACTGACGATTTGCAATAGATTTTTTCCTGAAATGCGAATGAAGTCCAGATAACTTTTCTGCTCTTCTGAAAGTGTTGTTTTAAAAAGAATTTCAGAAAAACCGATGATGCCATTAAGGGGTGTTCTTAATTCATGACTCATATTTGCCAAAAATTCTGATTTTGCATTATTAGCGGCATTGGCTTGCTGCTCGCTAATTCGCAATTTTTCCTCTCCGAGTAATCGTTCGGTGATATCGTTAATGGTGATAACCATTCTCCCGTCCGATAAGATTTTTGACCAAAACTCCACATCTCTTATTTCACCTTTTTTTGTGGTGATTTTACAATCTTTTATGATTTGATTCTGAAGTGTTTGGCTGTCAAAAGATTGTGAAATATATTGAATGATCTCATCAGACGTTTTCAATTGTTGGTGCCATTGAACAGCATTTGAGATTTCTTGTTCGTGGTACCCGGTAATTTTAGTGTTTTCAGAATTCGTCAGTAAAAGATTGCCATCGCAATCATATATTTGAATACCGATTAACACATTATCGAAAAGAGCTTTAAGCAATTCTTTCTCTTGGGAAAGCAAGATCAGATTATTTTCCACCTCTTGATTTTTTGATTCTAATATGTCATTTGTGCTAATGAGTTCCTCGTTCAAGGCGGATAATTCATTTTCAGCGGATTCTTTTTGAATCAAAGTTTGTTCGGCTTGTGTCAACATGGAATTGATTGTTTTTACAAGTGAGCTGAATTCATTAGGGTAAATATAACTCAAGCGCTGATGAAAATCATCGGAAAAATCCAATTCGTTAATTCTTGTTTTTAACTCTTCGATTGGTCCAACAACATTGTGTTGAAGGGATCTGTAAAATATTAGTGTGATTATCAGTATGAATATCAACATAATGAAGGTATAAACAATGGCGTTAGTGAAAAGATAACTGAAATCACTATTGGGAATAAAACTGAACAGATACAGATTCAAATCGTCATTTTTGACAAAAGAAAGGTAACCGCTTTGTTCACCAAGTTGCTGTTCACGAAATGTTTCGTGGGAATTTTGAATAGATTCAAATAAATGAGTATAGACGGGGTTTTTGTAATCAATATCCAAACTATTAAAATCAGTAAAATCTGGATGCGCAATAATATGTCCGTTAAAATCCATCAAGAAAACAACACCGTTTTCACTGGGTTTGTTTTCTGAAATTTGCCGAATAAGGGTCTTAACAGAGACATCTCCACTGATCACGGCTTCTACTTCAGAATTTTTTATGGGATAGGAAATTGAAATGATCATATCGTCTCTACTGGCGTTGAGAAAGATGTTAGTGTATGATAATCGTTTTTTTTCAATTGCATTTATATACCATGGTCTTGCAGTTAATTGAAAACCTTCATAGGGTTGCCAGCCACTTGCATTAATCATTTTATTGGTGTTATCTCCATAATAGATGGAAGAAAAAAAATTGCTTTCTTCAAGAAAATCTTCCATAATACTGAGTTTCTTTTCTGCAGAAAATTCATGATGAGAAAAGAGAATAGAAATATCTTTGATTATCACTGAGTTTTCATTGAGCCATCGACTGATATCACCATTGATCTTTTCGGTAACAGATGTTCCTTTTTCTCTGGCAGTTTCCATAATAGACTGGCGAGTATAGGCGAATTGCATCATAACAAACATTATAAAGGATAAAAAAAGAAGGCCGATCAAAATTTTCAGTTTGAATTGAATGGTGGCTTTTTTTATGGGATTCACAAATTGCTTCAAAGCTAAAAAGACCTCCTTGATGACAATGCACAAAAAGCAGCAGGTATTTAAGAAATCTTAAACCGTTATCAATTGCTTAGCAGCTTGCCATTATTATATCATCAAACAAGTTCATTCACGGATATTTTAGATATACGACATGTAAGTCTTTCGATCCCTTAAGTAAGTCAAATATTTTTGAAGTATTTTGATTAGTGCGTATTAAAAAGTGTGCTGCGGGTGGTTCTTCAACCAAAAAAGAAATCTATTGCCCATTCGAATTTCATTATATTGTAACGAATCGCTGTTGACAAAGCGAAAACAAATCTATATAATAGCACTGGTTTTTATGAAGTGAGAGCCAGTTTAGCTCAGTTGGCCAGAGCGGATGATTTGTAATCATCAGGTCGTGGGTTCGAATCCCTCAACTGGCTCCATATTTATTTCAAAGTGGTAGGGTGCCCGAGCGGCCAAAGGGGGCGGACTGTAAATCCGCTGGCAGAATGCCTTCGAAGGTTCAAATCCTTCCCTTACCACCATTTTTATTGTCAGTAAACTGAGGTGTTGATTATGAGAGTGAAAATTAGGCTTCAATGTTCAGAATGTAAAGAAAAGAACTATACCACAACTAAGAACAAGCAAACCATGCAAGATAAGTTTGAAATAAAAAAATATTGTCCCAGATGCATGAAACATACCTTGCATAAAGAGACGAAATAAAAAACGTAGGTCCGTAGCTCAATTGGCAGAGCACCGGTCTCCAAAATCGGGTGTTGGGGGTTCAAGTCCCTCCGGGCCTGCCAGTTTTTTAAAGGGAGGAATTTCTGTATGGCTAATAACGATATGGTCAAGAATAACAAGACTGAGAAAGCTGCTCCTAAGAAACCCTCGAAGGTTAAGAAGTTCTTCCGGGAAGTCAAGCAGGAATATAAAGCGACCACTTGGCCGACTCAACACGTTTTATGGCAAACAACAGGTGTTGTAACTATCATTTTGATTGTCATGGGTGTCTATTTTGCGGCTCTTGATTTGGGCTTCAGTAACCTTACCAAATACCTGTTGGGTGTCCTTGGTATTGGGTGATTTAGTTGAAAAAAAAGTGGTACGTTATTCAAACGTATTCCGGACTGGAAGAAAAAATC
>CAYYNI010000177.1:0-4384 GCA_964472765.1 uncultured Thermotogaceae bacterium
GAAATGAAACACTGGTTTACGGTGGAGGTCTTTGGGGAGCCCCCACAAACTGGAATCCATTAACACCGTGGGCTGAAGTAACAGGAACCGGCGGACTGGTTTATGAGTACTTGTTCCATTACTATCCGCTGGCAGATGAATACCAGCCTTGGCTGGCCGTTAAAGGCGACTGGATTTCTCCCAAGGTTTACGAAGTAGAATTGAGAAAGGGTGTCAAATGGACAGACGGAGAGGCTTTTACAGCCGATGACGTAGTGTTTACCTTTGAAGTTGCAAAAGAAAATGCCTTGCATTATTCCAATGTATGGAATTGGATTGATAGTGTGGAGGCTGTTTCATCTACAAAAGTCAGATTTACATTTGGTGATGAACCGCATTATCAGGAATGGAGTGTTATCCTTTACGATTTGAGAATCATTCCAGAACATATTTGGGCAAAGAAACCAGCTGATGAATATTTGACAACGGCCAATGCGAATCCCGTTGGTACGGGACCTTATATGGCAGACAGCATTGGACAGGATAGAATGGTTTGGGTTAGAAACGATAACTGGTGGGGCAACGATGTGTTTGGCCAACCGAAACCGAAATACCTGGTAAATTTAGTTGTTAACAGTAATAACGTGGCATTGGGAATGTTAATGAAGGGTGAATTAGACCTCAGTAACTACTTCATTCCCGGCGTTCCAAAGATTAAAGATACATTTGGATTAACGACTTGGTATAAGGGCGAACCATACATGCTTTCAGAAAACTCAGCCCTTCTTTTCTTGAATACGACAAAAGGCGCATTGAAAGATGCAGCATTCAGAAAAGCCCTTGCCTTTGCAATCAATCCTGACATTATCGTGGAAAGGGTATTTGAAAATCAGGTAGAAGTCGCCAACGCAGCCGGTCTTTTCGGTGAAGGCTGGATGAAGTACTACGATGAAGAAGTTGTTCAAGCGAAAGGGTTCAGTTATGATCCTAAAGCTGCCGCTAAGATGCTTGACGAAAACGGTTATGTGGATGCTAACGGAGACGGCTGGAGAGATGACAAAAACGGTAAGGCCATGAAATTCGAAATCATCGTTCCAAACGGATGGACGGACTGGATGGAATCTATCAAGGTTATCGCCAATAACTTCCAGGCAGTAGGCATCAACGCCGTACCGAGCTTCCCGGATTACGGTATTTACATGAACAAGATTCAAGACGGTACTTTTGATATGTGTATCAACAACTTTGCTTCCTCCAGAAGTACAACACCTTATACTTACTGGAATTGGGTAGCAACGGATGAGATTTATGGCAAACTGGTAACAGATGGAAACTACAGCCGCTATGATGATGCTGAACTTTTCACGCTCATCAGAGAATTCAACATGATGCAGGATTCACAAGCAGGCATCATGGAAAAGGCATCACAAATCCAGGAAAAACTCCTTGAGGCCATGCCTTCCATTCCCCTTTGGTATAACGGCCTTTGGGCACAGTCCACATCCAGTGTTTGGAAAAATTGGTCCACCGAAGACAATCCTACCGGTTATCCTTGCAGCTGGGCAGGAAAGATGCAATTTGGCTTCGTAGAAATGCTGATCAAATTGGAATCCGCAAAGTAAAGAATCCATATTCTTTTATTAGCAGGCCCTTTTCGAGGGGCCTGTTAATTTATAGAGAGGAGTTGGTCTTGGCACTATGAAAAAATACCTGGGTAAAAAAATATTCATCTATCTCATCACATTCTTTTTTGCGGTTACCATTGACTGGGCAATTCCAAGGTTTATGCCTGGCGACCCCATTCAAATGCTTCTTTCCAGATTTCAAGGAATGGAAGGGGGACGGGAAATCATTCAAGCTCAGATAACGGCGTCTTTTGGCTTGGACAAACCATTGCTGGAGCAGTATTTCAATTTTTGGGCGACCTTGTTTAAAGGAGACTTGGGTACGAGTATATACGCTTTTCCAAAGCCCGTTATGTCGATTATCAATGAAGCCATTATCTTTGATATCTTATTACTGGTGCCCTCCATTATATTGAGTTGGATAGTGGGTAATAAACTTGGGGCTTTTTCAGGTGTTAACAAAAAGGCCGACAAATACTTGATGCCCGTCTTTTATTTTCTAACCTCTTCGCCCTATTTTTGGTTTGCAGTCGTTGTGGTATTTTTCTTTGGTGTCCAATTGCCCTGGTTTCCCATTTCGAATGCCTATAGTGCCACTATGAGGCCGGCTTTCAGTTTAGATTTTATCCTTGATTTCCTGCATCATTGGTTTTTGCCCTTTCTCACGTTATTTTTAGTTCAACTGGGCGGATGGGCTATTGGGATGAGAAACATGATCATCTATGAAATGGGTTCTAATTATTCCAAATACATGGAATCATTGGGAGCGCCCGAAAAGCTCATTCGAAAATACGCCTTTCGAAACGGCGTTCTTCCCCAGATAACCGGATTGGCTATCAGTCTGGGCAATATCATTGCCGGTGCGTTGACGACTCAGATCGTATTTTCCTACCCAGGCTTGGGGTTTATTTTGCTCAAAGCCATTCAGAATCAGGATTATTTTCTGGTCCAAGGCTGTTTTCTTTTCATCATCATCTTTGTATTGGTGGCCAACTTCTTGGTGGATATTGTTTACATGTTAGTCGATCCCAGAGTCAGATTTTCCTATTCGGGGGAGGTGTAGCCCATGGCAAAAAGTGAATTCTGGAAAAAACATGAAAATCTTTATTTTGCTGTGACCAACGGGAAAGTCATTTTTGGTCTTATCATTTTTCTGTCCATACTGGCATTAGCCATATTCGGACCCATGGTCGCCAAATACGATTATGATGAGTTTGCAGGCCCGGGATACATGCCTCCTTCAAAAGACTTCTGGTTTGGAACCACCCTCATGGGAAAAGATGTTTTTACACGTGTGGTTTATGGGCTGCGTTCCACATTCATTGTGGGATTTGTTGGAGGGACCATCGCCACATTGGTAGGCCTTATTATTGGCTTTTTGGCCGGTTATTACAGCGGAAAACTTGCCGATGAAACCCTGATGATGATCACCAATATCTTCTTGGTAATTCCTACACTGGCCTTATTAATCATCTTATCCGCCTATTTGCCATACCGAGGGATTCTCAGTCAAAGCGTGATCATTGGCTTAACAGCCTGGACTTGGACAGCCAGAGCTGTGCGTTCTCAAACACTCTCGTTAAAGAATCAGGAATTTGTGAACTTGTCAAGAATATCAGCTGCGCCGGTCACCAAGATCATAGCGGAAGATATAGCCGCCAACATGTTTTCATATGTTTTCATGGTTTATATCATTCAATTTACGGGGACCATCTTGGCTGCCGTCAGTCTTGAATTCCTCGGATTGGGACCTACTCAGGGAATCTCACTTGGCCTGGTCATGCAGAATGCGGTCAACTGGAACGCCATTCAGCTTGGCATGTGGTGGTGGGCAATTATTCCCGGTTTGTTGTTGACCATTCTCATCGTTTCTTTATACTTTATCAACACCGGACTAGATGAGGTGTTTAATCCAAGACTGAGGGAGATGTAGTCCATGGCTGAAAATGTATTGGAAATTAAAGACCTGAAAGCATATTACAAAATCCTCAAAGGGGATGTCAAAGCCTTGGATGGGGTCACTTTTAACCTGAAAAGAGGGGAAATCCTTGGAATTGCAGGAGAATCCGGGTGTGGTAAAAGTACGTTGGCCAGCACCCTGATTTTGAGAAAACCACCCCTGACCTATATGTCAGGTGAAGCCAAACTCTTAGGAACCGATATCATGAAAATTGGAGAAAAAGCGTTCAAAAAGATGCGGTTGAAAAATATCTCCGTCATTCCACAGTATGCCTTGGATGCTTTTAGTCCCACAAAAAAGATTAAAATCTTTCTGTCAGACCTGGTGAAAGAACACGGAATACGTCCCAACAGAAAATTTTTTCAGAAGGTAGAAGAACGACTTGAGATGATCAACCTGGAACCGTCCGTATTAGATCGTTATTCCATCGAATTATCCGGTGGAATGAAACAGCGCATGATCATGATCATTTCCACGATTCTCGACCCGGATTTCATTATTGCAGATGAAATTACATCGGCACTGGATGTAAGTTCACAAAGGTTCGTGGCGAATATGCTGGTCAAATTAAGGGATGAGGGGATCACCGGATCGGTCATTTTTATCACCCATGATTTATCCATACTCTATCAGATTGCTGAGCGGATCATGATCATGTATGCCGGTCATTTTGCGGAGATCGGACCTACGG
The DNA here is from genome assembly GCA_964472765.1 of uncultured Thermotogaceae bacterium. Lineage (GTDB taxonomy): Bacteria > Thermotogota > Thermotogae > MWEM01 > MWEM01 > JASUTC01. Next base: position 4,256 of record CAYYNI010000177.1, read on the forward strand.
ATGAGATCGTTTCAAATCCCAGGCACCCTTATACAAAGGCGCTCATTGCCTCTTTGCCACAAGTAGGGGTTCAATACAAAGATAACAAGCTGGCGGGGATCAAGGGGACACCGCCGCATTTATTGAATA
>CAYYNI010000178.1:0-4380 GCA_964472765.1 uncultured Thermotogaceae bacterium
GAATCCATTTTAACAGTCTATTTTACCACATCGTCTTTCAGAAAAACTTTATTTTTTGAGAAGCGTAACGGTTGTGAAAAAGATGAGTGAACGCTGATTCGATTCACTGTATAATCATGAGAGGTGAAAAATGGACTCCTTTAATGGATTGCCGGTAAAGATTCAATACTCTCAACGAAGAACCGTTTCATTACAGGTGATTACTGGTCTCAATCAGAAAGTTTGCTTGTTGATCAGAGCGCCGTATCATATCGATAACGATCAATTGGATATGATTTTACACGCCAAACGTTCCTGGATCGAGCAAGCCAAAATCAAACTAACGATGAGGCAACAGGATCAAAAAGGACTGCTGTCGGATTATGCCATCAAAGAATCAGGGTTTTTGCCATTTCGTGGAAAAACATTGGAAGTTAAACTGATTCTACAAAAGTCGATCCCAAAGTTGATGGTCGAGATGGACGACCAACAAATCCGAATTTTACGAAATCCAAATTTTCACGGATATCAAGAAGAATTGCCTTTGTTGCTGAAAACGGTGTATAGCAAAAAAGCCTATGAGCTGTTTTCACAAATTATTCAAGAGTATACAAATCAATATGGTTTTAAGGTGAACAGCTTGCGCATCAAAGACACAAAAACACGATGGGGCAGCTGTTCTGCTAGGATGAACATCAATCTCAATTGGAAATTGATCATCGCAAACCATCGTGTTTATGAATACGTCATTGTCCATGAACTCAGTCATTTGGGTTGTTGGAATCACAGTTCACAATTTTGGAATCGGGTATCATCCATCATGCCTGATTATCAGGACAGAAAAACAGAGTTAAAAAAGATCTCAACTTTTCTTTCATCATTTGAATTTACAAACCTGGAAATGAATCTATAACAGCTTTACTCCAAGTCGTTGATTAAACGGCCGATATAATCGAATCCATTTTGCCAGAAAGAGGGATCTTTCAAGTCTATTCCCAAATGAACTAATAACCTGTCCGGCCTGTCGCATCCGCCGCTTTCCAGTAATTGAAAGTATCCCGGAATCATTTGACGGCCTTCCTTCAGATACTTTTCGTAAAGGGCAATAACCAGCAGGTTTGCAAAGTTATAGGCATAGACATAGAACGGGACGTTGAAGATATGGGGGATTGTAGCCCATTCCCATTTGTATTCCTCTGTTATTTTGACACTGTCAGTGAACATGGTCTTCAATTCCTTTTCGTATAATCCCGACAAATCATCCCATGATGCAAAGCCCTCTTGTGAAATCATGTCGTGACTTTGAAGTTCAAATCTAGCGAACATATTTTGTCTGAAAGTGGTGGCAAAGTTGCCTTCTATGGTGGAGGCCAGGAACAATTGTTTTTCTTGGGGGTTTAATGTAGGTAACAACCGGTCGAAAACCAGAAATTCCCCGAATACTGAGGCAACTTCTGCCATTGTCAAAGGTGTATGGTAGTTCAACATAGTTTGTTTGGATGAGAGTGTACCATGTAATCCATGCCCCAGTTCGTGAGCCATTGTCAGAACATCGTTGATGGAATTGTTATGATTAAGCAAAACAAATGGTTTACCATTTGGCACATAATAGGAACAAAAGGCTCCGCCGTCTTTTCCAGGTAACACATCCGAGTGGATTCTTTTTTCGTTAAAAAAACTTTCCACAATTTTTCCGGCTCGTTCGTCGAACTGATAATAGGTATCTACCACGATGTCTTTTGCCTGTTCAAACGAGTATTCTTTTTTGACTTCCTCCAGCGGAGCGTAGATGTCTGCCAATTCAAGATCTAGTGACATCTTTTTCGCTTTCCATGAGTAATATTTGGAAACCAAGCCGGCGTTTTTAACGGTCGTTTTTATCAGTTGTTCAACGATGTCATCTTCGGTTTCATTTGCCATGTTTCTCATTGAAATAGGGGTTTTGTAACGTCTAATCTTAGATTCGATGTCATAATCTTTGGCGATGTTGTTATAAAGTCCGGTAATGACTGTTTTGTCTTTCTCATAGCCGCTCAATAATCGCTTCATTGCTTTTCGCCTGAGCGTTGCATCTGGGCTATATCGGAGATTGCGCATCTGAGAGCTGTTGAGCTGTTTGGTGTGTCCGTCTATTTCCATTTCAAACAGATAAGCTGAAGTCACTTTATTGTAAAGTGACCCCAGAATGTCTCTTCCTGTTGCACTTTTTGCCGCTAATACCTGTTCAGTTTCAGCGGAAAGCGTGTGGGTTTTGCGTTCTTTGATTCTCTCGATTACCCAAGAATAACCAGTTGAGGTTTCTTTAATCTGTTGAAGTTCTTCGTCACTGTGCTGCAGTAATGCAGGGCTGATAAAAGAGAAAAGCTGTTCAACCTGAGCCATCACCGTTTCGACTCTTCCGGCAAGTTTTTGGGCTTCTATGTTTTGTGTGTTTTCCGAGAATAGCAGGCTGGAAAACTGGGCTACTTTTACACCAAATGATTCGATTGCTTCCTGTTCTTTGAACATCCCGTCGACTATTTCTGCACTGAGAGGGCCGTTTAACAGCTTCGCATATTTGTCCTGAAAATCCTGCGCCTTTTTCAAAACCAGTTGAATGTCCGCTTCTATCCTTGGATCATCCACAGAGCTATAAAAAAACTGTAAATCCCATTTCATTTTTTTTACCTCCAATGTTAATGTGTTCATTGATTATACCATTATTGCTTTTTCTTGTTTGCTTTTGGGCCTGTTTTTCCCAGTAGTGCCAATCTATAAAGAGGTAAAAAGTATAAAAAACAGGCAAAGGGGATAAACCGAGCATCAAAACCCAGCATTTTTGCCGGAATTAATCCCGCAACATTCCAAGGAATCAATACCGAGATAACCACAGCACTATCTGCTATGTCAAGTGCCAGATGAACGTTTGTTTTCTGTGCCAGCATATAGGGTTTTCTCAACAACTGTTCACTCATGATAATTGCCAGAGCCTGTGTCACACCCAACGATGATGTGATGATACTGGTGACGACCGAAGCCAAAAATGGGAAGGTTTTTTGGGACAGTTGTTCAATCTTTCTCTCGAAAGATACAATCAAATCGGTGTGCTCAAATAAACCAGCAAAAGCAGAAGAAGCCAGTACAATAAGCATGGCGTTAAACATAAAGGCGATTCCGCCTCCTTTAAAAATTTCAAGCAGCGGGTCGGTAACCTCAAGGGAAAATCCGAACAACATGGTTTTTATCAATTGTATTGAGCCCATTCCCTGAGTAAAGATGGAAGTAGTCAGGGCTACTAAACTGGATGCGATCATGGCGATTTTGACGTTGATTTTCAACAGCACCAGAACAATCAAAACCATAACCGGCAGTAAACAAGCAATCGAAAGGTTGAATGAGACGGGGATTTGTGAGATCAGGGTTGTTCCGGATGGTTTAAACGGAAAGATAAAAGACACAACAAGATAAAAGAAAGTGGACAGAATTAAAGGAATAACGGATGTTTTGAACATATTGTTGATGTTGGAGTAAATGTTGGTTTTTGTTACCGTTGCCACCAAATGGGCGCTTGAGGACATAGGAGAATTCCTGTCGCCCACATAAGCACCGCTCATAATCGCTCCCACAAGCGGGGCCATAGAGATGTCACCGGTTCTTGCCATAATCATCAGGATTATTCCGATCGTCCCTACTGTCCCAAAAGAAGTTCCCAATAGAAAAGAAACCAAAGCGCTTAATAAAAAGGCAAAAAGTATAAAAAACTTTGGGACAATCAAGGAAAGACCATTGTAAACAATCCAGGCAATGGTCCCGGAAGAAAACCATAAACCGATCAAGATCCCTAACAGCGTAAATATCTGTACAACCGGCCATGTTTTCATTGCCCCTTTGAACAACATTCCAACCACTTTTTTTAAAGGCCATCCTCTTTTAACTGCTATGGCAGAAAAGATCAAAAGGGCAACAAGCAACGGATAGAGAATGAATACATCCAACAGGGTACTGATAATCAGCAGGATAAAGACAATGATAAATGCGTAAATAATCATAGCAAAACCTTCTCCTTCATCGAGGGGTTACTCCCCTTTGCAATATATTGTGCATCTTACCCAATGATAGCATAATTGTTGAGTATCCTAATCAAATATCAGAAGAGGAATGAACGTGTTGGAAGAAGCTTTACTGTTTTAAATCAAGGGTATATTTAAAAAGTCAATTACCTATTACCCGCAGCTCAACGACTCTTCAGATAGATGAATAACACAACCAGCGTGATGGCGAAGGGGAGTGCCTGTACCCATTCTGTTGGGAGATTATAGATTTGGAGTGAATAAGAAAAGGATTCTCCGGTAGAAAATAGTAGTGCGCTTGCTGTGACTGTCCAAACACTTTTACCACCCAAGGCTTGTGCAGCCAACCCAA
>CAYYNI010000179.1:0-4378 GCA_964472765.1 uncultured Thermotogaceae bacterium
TTGCAGTCTTTCCATGACCGGCGTGTAGGCCATTTCCGTCACACCCGTTCCCCGAGTCGTCAAGTTGGGGATGGGGAAAAATAATTCAGTGATGTCTTTAGTGGGGGTAATCCGAAAAATGTAATAACCGGGGTTGTTTAAAAAAGACTGCATGGCAGCCTCATCCATAAAGTGAGTTGTCCGATGGAGAAACAAAAGTTCATCATCATTTGGCTGGATCCCCATATTCATGATGGATTCGGGAATGATGTCGGTGAAAATGGTTTCAGCAGGTATTCCCGACCGTTTGGCGGCGTTTCGGATCATTTCATTTGTAGGCTGATTGGCCGTTGAGATGATCATGATAGGGTGCTGAAAAGGCTCGGCGTTGTTCATGGCCTGCTGGATGTGGGCGATATTCAGCGTGTCTCCTAAACTGGCGAAGATTTTGTTCCGGCTCATGGTCTCATAGCAAACACGGTTTAATAAATAAGAGCGGTAGCTGAAAAATTCACAGGCCGGGGGAGTTGTTCCCACGATGACGATGGCTTCGTTTTCATCCAGCCGGTAGGTGAACGGCAGCTTGTTGGCGAAGGTCTGTTCGGGATGGGGGGGGATTTGGATCAGTACATAGGGATTATCGGCGTTGTTGCCATTGCAGTCGGGGGTAAAACGGGCTGCAAACAAGTCTAAAGGGTTGGCTTGAGCCATGTTTCCCTGCGTGACGATGAAATCCGCCTTTTCCAATTCCGCAATGAATTGTCGGATACTCTCAGGGATTTCAGGCTTCTCAGCTGTTTGAAGACTTACCGCCAACGTCTTGCCGTCATAGGTATATGTAGCGTTAAAAAAAGCACACAAATAAGTCAGAGGTGTCATCATCTTCTCTTGGGTTACAAAAGCTTCTGCCTCCAGTTTTGTCACCGTTCCGTTTTTGATGGCTTGCTCAGAGCCGGGAACCACCAGGCTGAACGTGTTGTTCCAATAATCCGATATTCCGTAGGAAAAGGCTTGAGAATACACCACGGGCAGCGCCCTTGATTCAAGGCTTTGAGAGAAAGTCATATGATTGACAAACAGGACCCCTTCCTTTTCCACCACTTCGATCTGGGTAACCGATTGATTGTTTATTTGTAAATCCACCAGACAGAGGGCCGGTATTGAATCATCTGAAAAAACCAACAGCGTAGTAATCACAAGACAGCAAAAAATGATCATGCGTTTCGCAAACATACCTATCACCTCATTGATGCCCTCTCTTTTGAAGCCATGTTGGGAGGGGTTTATAATCTTTTGTGGGGGAGCGCCTGTGTGGGCTCCCGCATTTGAAATATTTGTTGATTTGTCGATTAAGTCATCTAAAATGACCTTTTTACAGTGGGACCATCTATTATAAGCTCAAAGGATATCAAAAATCAATAGACGGATTGACTCTGACATTACGTCATAGTTTATAATCATTCAGAAGATGATCATCTGGTAGGAGGAGGCGGGGCTGTGTATACGGTCAGTCAATTGGCAAAAGTTTCAGGGTGTTCGGTGAGAGCCCTTCAGCATTATCACCAAATCGGATTGCTGGAGCCTTCAAGGCTCGGCGACAACCATTACCGATACTACGATGAGTCGAAGATACTGGAATTACAGCAAATTCTCTTTTTCAAAGAGCTGGGTTTTTCACTGTCCGAAGTTCGAAAGATCATGAAAAATCCACAGTTCTCGGTTGAACAATCACTGATCAGACAAAAGGAGTTGATTCATCAGAAGATAGCTCGGCTGAAGGAAATTGTGGCACTCATCGACAAAACACTTCAAAATCAGAAAGGAGAAAATCAGATGCGAGATCAAGACTACTTTGAACCCATCAACGAAAAAAAGGTGAAAGAATATACAAAGCGGGCGAGGGAAGCCTATGGGGAGGAAATTGTGAATCAATCCATCAAGCAGGTAAAAAAAGAATACAACAACGATTACGCCAAAATGCAGCAGGAATTTGAAGGATGGCTGGAATCAGTCAAAGCCGTCATGGATAAAGGCCCTGAATCCGACGAAGTGCAGGATTTGATGGCGATCTGGTACGAGCATATGAACAAGATCTTCCCCTGCGACATCCACATCTTTTCCAGCCTGGGAATGATGTACAAAAACAACGAGGAATTTGCCGTCAATTTCCGAAAGGCCCATGAACACATGCCGGAATTTGTCTGTGACGCCATCCAGGTATTTTGCTCCAACCAACAATAAAATAAGTTCATTCATAGAAATCCCAACTGGAAATGATAGAGGTTGGGATTGTTTTTGCTTTGGTCGCACATATGAATGTCAAAGCATTCAATCACACAAACGAAATAAAAAAGCCAAATGATATAAAAAGATGGACTTTTTTATGTGTGAGTGTTAAAATGGAATACTCAAGAGGATCAAAAAAGGCTGGCCATTCTTAACGAACAAACGAGGGAATGAATGATGTGTGAATCAGAAGCGAAAACGAGAAAAATACGGATCGATAAGAAGTTACAATCATCAACTCTGAGTTGGACCATCGTTGACAGCAAAGCCGTAAACGATTATTCATCGTTAACAGCACACGCTGTCAAAGAATATCCCACTCAAACAGGTCCAGCGGATTACGCCCTTTTTGTGGAAGGAAAACTCTTGGGAATCATTGAAGCAAAAAAGGTTGCCACAGGTCCGGGAAACGTTCTCGAACAAGCGAAAAGATATTCAAGAAGCGTTCCAAATACTGTTGGCGAGTGGCGAGACTATAAAGTGCCGTTTCTTTACGCCACTAATGGTGAGCTGATCTATCATCTTGATGTTCGTAAAAAAGAAAATACGGCTTATCAGCTGAAAGACTTCCATTCTCCACAAACCCTGCTGGATAAATATAACAAAGACACACAAAAGGCTGGACGATGGTTTGAACAACGTCCTGTTCAAGAGATTTCACGTTTACGGCCTTATCAGATAAAGGCCATTGAAGCGATCGAAAAGAATCTCTGTGAGGGGAAAAAGTCCTTGTTAATTGCCATGGCAACTGGAACAGGGAAAACGTTCACCATGGTGTCTTCCATGTACAGACTGTTGAAATCAGGATTTGCCAAACGCATTCTCTTTCTCGTAGACAGGCGGGCTCTGGCAGCCCAAACGGTATCTGCCATTTCTGCCTTTGAAACACCGGAAGGACTAAAATTGGACAAAGATTATGAGGTATACAGCCAAAAGTTCAAGCGGGAAGACCTGGAAGACAAGGCCAATTTTGATCCCAAGGTCTTACCCGAAGACTATTTAACAAACCCTCAGGAAAAGCATACCTTTATCTACGTTTCAACCATACAACGCATGTCTATTAACCTGTTGGGCAAAGAGGCGCTTGGTGATTTTGAATATGATGTTGACGCCAATAAGCTGGATATCCCCATTAACGCATTTGATGTAATCATTGCAGATGAATGCCATCGGGGTTATTCTGCAAAAGAAACGGGATGCTGGAAATACGTCCTGGACTACTTTGATGCTGTTAAAATCGGGTTGACGGCAACACCTTCAGTACACACCCTTTCAATGTTCAAAAACAAAGTGTTTTCATACAGCACTGAACAGGCCATCTTGGATGGCTATTTGGTCGATTACGATGCGGTCAAGATCAACTCGGATATTCACATTAACGGTGTTTTTCTCAAAGAGGGAGAGTTGGTGGGTGATATCGATACTCAAACCGGATTGGAACAATTGGATCAGCTGGAAGATGAACGAGCGTTTAGTGCCAATGAAATTGAACAGAAAATCACATCCCCTGATAGTATTAAGAAAATCATCACCACCATAAAAAGGCACACAGACCGATATCAAGAAGAATATAAACGTTTTCCAAAGATGTTGATTTTTGCCGTCAATGACCTGTCACACATTTCTCATGCAGATCATGTGGTCCAAGCCTGCAAAGAAGTATACGGCAAAGGCGATGATTTTGTTGTTAAAATAACCGGAAGCGCAACCGTTGACCGACCATTGCAGAAAATCCGCCAGTTCAGAAACCGGCCTGAACCCAAGATCGTGGTAACGGTGGATATGCTAACCACGGGGGTGGATATCCCGGCCATCGAAATGGTGGTCTTCATGCGAATGGTCAAGTCCCGAATTCTTTGGGTTCAAATGCTGGGACGAGGCACCCGGCTATGCCCTGAAATCAACAAAGAAAAATTTACTATTTTTGACTGTTTCGGCGGTGGATTGATCCAATATTTCAAAAACACCACAGATTTCAACGTCACGCTCCAAAAAGAGACCCTTCCAATCGCACAAATCATCCAAAGGATTGATGATAACCGGAACCGTGAATACAACATCAACCGACTGATTAAACGACTCCGGCGCATTGACAATCGAATGGGGTCCAAGG
>CAYYNI010000180.1:0-4375 GCA_964472765.1 uncultured Thermotogaceae bacterium
ACAAAGTCGTGTCTTTGAATGAAGTGTTATCTTTGGAAAAGGACAAAACCAATATGACGGTTAAAGTACTTGAAAAAACGGGTCATGTTCCTCATGAGGAAAGACCGGATGAAGTGGTTCAAGCCATTAAGGAATGGATAAAGGAGTTAGATTAAGTATCGAAGCCAGGTAAGCTTGCTTAAAAGCTCCGGTTTTTTTGCCTGAGAGAAATAGTTAGAGAAAAATGGAGGTTTAAAATGAAGAAATTGCTTATCTTTATCGCTGTATTGATTACTTGCCTGATCATGTTTGGTCAATCTGCCAAAGAAATGATTGACTCGGCCAAACAAGTGAATGCGAATTATCGGATCTATGAATTAAACATGAAAAAGAATCAACTGGATTATGACAAGGCTGTGATTGAAGCCATCAACAAGAAATCCGAATTTGCAGCTGAAATTAGCCGATTGAATGGTGAAAATCAAATACAGGGAAATCTTTCTGCTTTTTATTCCGAGGTTTTGAATCGTATCTTTGAAGTGAAGACCCAACAGATCAATCTTGCCATGAGTGATATCTCCCAAAAAATCGCCGAGTTGGATTATCAGGACAGCCAAAATCTGTTTGATAAGGGCCTTATTTCTTCTATCGATCTTCAAAACGCCTCTATCACACTTCGAGATGCCAAAACCGATAACGAACAAAAAGAGGGAGATCTTGATCTGGCTTTGAAAAACTACAAAGAGGATTTGGGTCTGGAATGGGAGTCAGTTGACATTTTTTTACCCGATTACAATCTATACGTCATCACCGATAACAAATGGCTTGAGGATTCAAAATCGGTACAAATCAGCGAATACAACCTGGAAATGGCTGAGTTCGATATTGAAAACCTTTCAATGAATGCCTCAAAATACGATCAGACAATTGCTGATATCGTTTTAGAACAAAAAAAGATAGACCTAAAACTGTCGAAAGAAAATGCCTTGAATCAGAAACGAGATTTGGAAGATTCGTTGTATTTTCTCAAAAAGCAGTTGGAAACCTTGCAGGAACGCTTGAGTCTTTCCAACGATGATTTAGAGGATGTCAAAACCAGACATCAAAAAGGGCTTGTATCGGATACACAATTATTTAATCAGGAGAAATCCCAGCTCAGTGTTTTATCACAATACACAACGACGTTGAAAAGTTATTGGACGACTTTGAGTCAATACGTCATCAACTCTGATCAAGATTTGGAAGAAGCTTTGAGAAAAAACCTTGAGAAGGTCGAATCAGAGGCATTAAAGAACGAGTGAAGAGCATGTTCCGGACAGTCGAAACCATCCGTAAGCGTTGGCTCCTTTTCTTCTTATTAGGATTAACCATCACGCTCTTTTCTTCAGGGTTGAAAGCGGAATACGAAAAAAGACTTGAAGAAAGTTCGGCTTATCAAAATTTAAAACTGCAAGTGCTTTCCGCACGGCAAACAATCGGCACCTATTCGGATATCTTCGATCCCTACTTGACACTGAACGTTCAACCCGGTGGCTTGACATTTAATCATACCCTAACCGATGGCGGTGACACCCGGAATGATCAAACAACGTTAAATATGAGTGCAGATCTGAATTTGGTTCATGTGTTGGGGGCGAGTATCGGTTTGTCCTTGCCGGTTCAATACACGATCAATCATGATGGAGAGTCGGATTTCGTTATGAACAGTCTGGGTTTGAGTATCAGCCGGAAGCTGATCACTGAAGAACAGGCAGAAGAACTGGGGATCCGAGCCCAGTATTTAAAAACCTTGCATGCCTTGGAACAGCAAGAATGGGCATTGTTTGTTGATTTGGTTGGTGATGTTTTTAATCAGCAGTATTATGAAGGCTTGGAGGCTGTCAATCGCAAGAGGCTGGAAATTTATGCCATGCAATCCGACAATGCAAAAGATGAAGATCAGAAAGATGCCCAAAAACAGCAGAAGCTGCTGACGCAAAAGGCGCTGCTGAATACACAAAAAATGCTGGAACAAACCAGTCTGTTTACACCCGATGAATGGAATGCCCTTTATGATCAAATCAAGAACATGATACAAAAGATGGTTGCAGACTATCTTGAATTTCCGGACAACCGAGGGTCAAAACAGATTCAAGCGTTGGAATTGGAGGTTGAAAAGGCATTGGCCGAAAAAGACCTTTGGTTTTTACCTTATTTATTCAACCCCACTATCAGTTTTAACCTGGAATATTATTTTGATGATACCGAAACGACGGGCTTTGATCCTGGCGAGGTTGATTGGTCTGATTTTGATTTTCTGCCGGATGATTTTTCTTGGCCAAGTCTTGGATATCAAGCCGGTGATTTCAAATGGTCCATTAGTGTGACAGGTTCTTTGGATATTTTTGATAGGGGTGAGCGGGAAACTGCGGCACTTAAAAGGGAAACCGCTTATCATATCAAACGCCTTGAACTGAAAGAAGAAAAAGAGCGGATTGAACAGTCATTAAAGAGGATCATGCTGGATATTGATATTTCGAAGGTTGATTTGCAATTGAAAGAGATGGATTACGAAAGCAAGATGAAAGAAGCCGAGAAAACATTAGAATTATACAAACAGAGCTTTATTACCCTTGAGGAAAAACAATTAACCTTGTTGGAATTGGAACAATCCAGATTGGACTATATACAAGCCTTACACCAGTTATACCTGAATCAGTTGTCACTCATGCAGGAATCGGGGCTATCACTTGGAGGATATTTGGATGAAGAAGAGAAATAAAGGGTTTATCTGGTTAGTGATCATCATTGTTCTGATCATTTTTGCCATTTTGGTGATGAGAATAAGGGCTTTCAGGAGAGCCTCTCAAGAAGAGGCCTTACCGGATATCAACATGGAATACATCGTTAAAAGGACGGATATTGGTGATGCTCTCGTAGTGATGGGAACGGTTAATGCCCCTCAAAGGTCTGTTTACGGAAAAATCAGCGGCGAGATTGAAAGGCTTTTTGTAGAAGAGAACCAACGGATTGAAAAGGATGCAACCATCGCCGTTATCGAGAGTACACAATATCGGTTAAATTATCTGCAGGCAAAAACCGCTTACGAGAATTCCCTTGGAGGGGCGCCAAAAACCGTTGAAGAAAGGCTGTTATCCCTTCAAATTGCTGAAGAAAACCTGAACAGTACACTCATCAAATCACCTGCCAGTGGGTTTATTAAGAATGTGCCGGTTCATGAGGGAGATCAAATCTCTCCTAATTCAGTGTTATGCACCATTGTTGAGGATCACAATATGTTCGTTGAATCATCTATCGATGAGGTGGATTTGAAAAAGGTAAAAGTCGGTCAACGGGTTCAATTTCTTTTTGAACCGTTGGATGCATTGAAAGCCAATGGCCTAGTCAGAGAACTCAGTCCGATTGCTCAGAGCTCCAGTGGCATTGTGGTGATTCCTATCGAATTTTCTTTTGATGAACTTCCAAAAGAAAAGGGTGTTATTCCCGGGCTGACTTGTTCGGTGAATATTTTGTTGATGGAACGTACAAACGTCATAGTCGTTCCAGTTTTGGCTGTATTGGAAGATGAGAGGGGATCATACTGTTATGTCAAAACTGAAAACTCTGAAAATAAAGTCAGTACCATCAATCAAACACCGGGTGAAAAACGTTATATGCAGATCGGTCAAATCACAGAAAATTATGTTGAAATTATCGAGGGCCTTCAAGAAGGTGAAATCGTCATCATTCAACCTGACGAAGACAGGCTGAGAGAAGCCATGAAAGGATTAAATCCTTCTTTATCGGAAATAGGCGGAGGAGGCCGCTAATGAATAGTCTCCAAAAGGATCGAGTGAGTGAACAATATGGGTGAGGGTGTTGTTTTATCCTTGAGGAATATCTGGAAGATATACCAAATGGGGGATGTGCGTGTAAATGCCTTAAAGAATTTTTCGCTGGATATTCAAGAGGGAGATTATATGGTCGTCATGGGTCCTTCGGGAAGCGGTAAGTCCACTTTTTTACAAATTACCGGCTGTTTGGATAAACCCACACAAGGTGAGGTATTAGTGGATGGGGTGAATACCTCGAATATGAGTGATAATCAATTAGCCGCTATCAGAAATAAGAAATTGGGTTTTGTTTTTCAGAGTTTTAATCTGCTTTCCAAAATGACCGCTCAAGAAAACAGTGCTTTACCCCTCATATACAGTGGTGTGAGCAGAAGAAAAAGGATGAGTAGAGCTCAGGCGCTTCTGGAGCAGGTGGGACTGGGGTCCAGAATACATCACAGACCCAATGAGCTCTCCGGAGGACAGCAGCAGCGTGTGGCAATAGCCCGTGCACTTGCCAACGACCCACCGGTGGTGTTAGCGGATGAACCAACCGGTAACCTGGATTCAAAGAGCAGTGAGGA
>CAYYNI010000181.1:0-4329 GCA_964472765.1 uncultured Thermotogaceae bacterium
TGAATTGATTTCCAAAGTGGGTTCTACGAGTCTAAACTGCTTAATCTTAAGAGCCTCATTCCCAAAGGAATCTCTGATTTTGACTTTCACTACATGTTGTCCGGCACCGAGATTCAATGTTGACTTTTGTGCCCTATACAATTTTTGGTCATTGTTAACAATCGTTTGCCATGTTAAAGGCACTTCATCCACGCTCATTTCAATCACCGTAACGGAAGCGTAGGGATTGGATGTATCCGTTTGAAGGATAATTTCAACATCATCACCAATATACGTCTGAGAAGGCTCCACTGTAAATGTAAGTGTTGGTTCGGGTGATAAGACTTCGAAATCATCTGTTCTTGTATATTGGTATTCATCCCATTGAACGATTGCTTGTGCGACATGTGCCCCCTTTGTCTCAGGACTGAAACTGGCCGAATAAATATTTCCATTCTTTTGGACATTAGTAAGACCCGCTTGATTTCCGCCCGGTGAAGATACATTCAACTCGACAATTGGATTAATTGTCAAATCTTGCGCCGGTGGGATGACAGATATTGATACCGTGACACTCCCACCTAAAGTAACAGGATCAGGAGTGACCGCCAATTCACCAATAGTAGGCCAGACAATACCCGTAGGATCTTTTACCCTAACAGATTTTGTTTCGGAAGCCTCATTCCCAGCATTATCCTTCACTTCCACCGTAAACAGATAATTTCCGGTTGCACCCGGTGTCCAATCGGCTATGTAATAATAGCCGTCAAAGGTACTGGCATTCAATTCTTCATCTTCATTTTTAATAATCGGATTCCCTGCTATTCCTGAATCGTAATCCTCAACGGTGAATGGAAGCTCAACATCTACACCGGAATAGGCTATATTCGGAAGCAACATCTGAATCAATGGAGGTGTTCGGTCAATTTTTTCTCCTTCAACCATGACCGGATCGCTACTTCCCCTTGCGCCTTGTGAATCCTGTGCCACTACTGTGAAGACATTCTCACCTTTCATCAGATTGTATGTTATTCGGCCTGAATATGTCTCACTGTTATTGGCCATGAAAGAACGATATGTTGACCCGTTGACGAGTACAAATATATTCGTCAGTGTATCAGAATCATTTGCTGAAGCAGAAAATTCCAAATCCATTTTCTGACCTACCTCGAATTTCGATCCGGCAGGGGTTACCGTTAGTTCAACATCCGGAACCTTGTGATCCTTTTTTATGATTTCTATTTCTTCCTGCTCGCTGATATTGTTACCATTAATCGCTTTAATTTTTAACGTTTGACTGTCTTCCACTTTAACCAAATAATTTAAATAATAATTTTCTTGAAGCGGATCGAAATTAAAGCGTCTGTTCCAACCCTTATTTGAAACAATCTCTACTTTACTTAAATAAGACTTGGGATCCTCAATTTGAGCTGTGATATATATCATTTCTCCATCAAATGCTTCTACAGGGGAAACCGTTTCTAAATTGATTATGGGTTTTGAATCAACCCTTGGAGGAGTCACGCTAAGATTATACATAGCTGATGAGCCTTGTAAGTTTGAATCATTTGTCGCATATCCCTTAATCTGGTGATTGCCGATGGACATTGGCACTTGAACTTGGATTTCTCCCTTTTTGGCAGTAAGATATTGTCTTTGCCCGTCTATTTCATAAAAAACACTTTGTATATTCGATTCCTTTTCCTGAACATTTAAAATCAGATAATAATTATTAGAAGTAGGAGATACCCGAGTTGCATTTACAATGACCGATGGTGGTGAAAAATCGGGAAGTGTATAGGCAGTCGTCTTGGACGGTAGCCAAACAGCATTATCTTTTTCGATCTTCTGATACGGACTTTCAGCATATATTTGAAATGACGCAGAGGGAACTATAAAGGAAAACGTTCCTCTGTTGGTATTATCTCTTTGGATTTCTATTTCCTTATTGTTGACCTGATCGACCAATACCACTCTGATAAAACTCAACGATCCAGAAGGCCTTGTTGTAACTGTAACTTCAAATTCCTCACCAATATAGGAAGGTTTTGGATCAATGGATAGGGACATCTTAGGCTTTTCAACAACTGGCGGATAAAGCCAATCCGTTAAAAAAGTACACCCTACCGCTAAAAATATAAGCAAACCCAATATTATCAGAAATAAAACTTTCTTCCCAATCATTTAAATCACCTCATTCGTTGGAGAAAAAGAATGGTTTTTCAGAAACATTACCACGTATATCCTCCGCTGTCAGTATCAGTTCAACCCTGTCATAATTGTTTAATATGATAGGTGACCCACTGCTCGTTAATACCATAGCCCTAAAAGTTTGCCGTTTACTATCGGAATACTCGTAAGGGAAAAGGTCTACCCTAGCGGGTGAGGGGAACCCATCTTTTGTATAAATCAACTTTTTCTTCTTCAAAGTCTCATATGGGTCAGCTGGTAAATCGATGAGACTCTCCACTACAATCTCAAATAATTTAGAAGGTTCAGAAGAAGAATCCACAATATAAGTGATCACCGGTTGTTGAACAAACGTTTGAGAAGGCTCAACACTAAAAGACACTTCGCCATAGTAAGGAATACCAGACTTTCTAGCCTCCACATAAACAACATAGTCACCATATCTGATATTCCTGTAAAGCGCTCCTTCGATAATCGAACTGTTTTGAGCGCTAGTAGTGAAATCCGTTCCCACTTCAGGGATAATAGACCAGTTTTGGGTATCAAACGTTAAATCCGAATCGATTGTAAATCTTAACGTTTCACCGGCGAAATAAGTGTAAAGAGCACCCATATCCCCTGCAATCTTTTCAACTTGAATATCTGCTTCCTTCCAAGAAGTAACGTTATAATCGAAAGTTTTTGGACCAAAAATCGTTTCGTTTCCCTTTCTATCCTTCACAGTCACTAACAATTTATAAATTCCACTTGGAAAATTGTTCGCACGAATCCTGATAGGTATATAATCTTTATAGACAGCATCCACATCCAAATAGGACAAATCAATCGTATCTGATATCGATGTTTGATTCTCCCCATACACCTGCCAAGTAATTGAATCCAACCCGGAGGGTTCAAATGTATCAAAATGATCTCCCCTATCCTTAATCTCTAAGTAAAGGGAGAATTCATCTGTTACTGAAAAGTCCATATAACCAATTCCTGGACCTGCATCAGCAAAATCATAATCGATGATATCGGGGGGTGTATTATCTGTATAAGCTGCCGTTAAGGTCATTTCTTTCTCAATGAAGCCCGATCCATCAACATTAAAACCCTCAAAGATAAATCTGAAATTATTTTCACCTTGAAAAATATACGGTGTTTGAAGCATTTGATTCATCTCAGGTATGTTTAACCTGGCAATGCAAATAATCTGTTTTCCGTCATCGCTGACAATCGCCGAGTCGGGCGGAAACCCTGAAGTGCTCATATCTCTGCCATTAATATACAATTTTGATTTTCCCACAAAAGAAGCTAAAATGGATTTCGAAAAGAGAATGGATTCATCATCTTGTATTTTCATCCACAAAAAAGCATCATTTTGATATCGGGGTATAAGCGTTGCATTTTCAGTTAAATAAAACTCAAACTCTGTGATTGTAGCCGGCGAAGGATCCACAACATGAAGCAATTTACTGGCATTTATGGTATCGTTGCTAATCGTTTTCATTTGTGTATAAACAACGAAATCTCCCGCTGAATCTTCATTGACAAAATTCACTGTTGCCAAATTCGGATTTAAATTTTCAACGCTCAACCATTTTTTATCATTGTCTTTTTGAATAACATCCATTTTCAATTCCTCAACAGGATAATAACCTGTATATCTGTATTGAATCACCACAGATGCCGGGAATGTTATTGGGGATGTAAAAGGAGCATTTGTATTTGGATCTATAAATGATATTTTGCAATAATCTTCTAATTCAGGTTCTTTGCCATTTCCGAAAAATGGCAGATTGAAAATCGCACACCCGGTCACAAGGATAATAACTGTCAAAAAAAAGGCTATGTATGCAACTGTTTTCATCAAATCACCTCAATCAACACACTGTTCTATCAATTATACACCACAAAATTATCGGTCATTCCGCCGATTTCATAAAGCAACAATCCATAATTATTCTTCTATTTCCAGTAGGTATTCTCCCAATTCAACCAGATTTCAAGAAACACTCGCTCGAGTACAATCAAGCATAGAATGCTACATCAATAAAAAAAACGACTATCCATTGAAAGTCGTTTTTTATCAAAATTATTCATATGCGAACACGCTTATGACAATGGCTCCTGTGGAGGGATTTGAACCCCCAACCCTGCGGTTAACAGCCGCATGCT
>CAYYNI010000182.1:0-4292 GCA_964472765.1 uncultured Thermotogaceae bacterium
GATTCATCATTTTTGATCTGTTCTTGATCGTAGTGATAACCCTGTGAAAATAAGGTTGTGATATAACTGTTGGAGAAGATGTTGATTAAAGTTCTTAATTTTGATTTTTCATCGCCGGTAATGTTTTCCGGTTGATTTACCGCATGGTCCAGCCATTCCAAATATTCATTATTAAACAATTCTTTATCTAAGGTGATGAGGTAGTTGAGTTGTGTAATGATGGCAGAAATGGAACAGTATTTCAGAATATGGCTGACAATCTTGTGTTTGTATATTTGTGTAATTTCATAAGGTAAGTTTTCTTCGTACTGGAAATAAGCAATCATGTTTTTTGGATCATATGAATTAATGGAGATTTCCCGTTCGATTTTTTCATCGGATGAGAGAAAGCTTAGAGTTATAAAATTTTTCCTTTTTGTCAGGAATTCAAAATCCCCTCTGTTTTCGATAATGCACTTTCCGGTTCGAATAATGTATCCGAAATACATTTCAAAAGGAGAAAAAAACCAATCCGGGTTTTGAATGGTAATCAGATGCATGGGTATTTCCATCAAAACAACCCCTTAAACGGTGTAATTAGACCAACTTGAACAAGATCAATGAACAAAAACCTCTCCATTTTACCATAATTATAGCACGAGACATATCTCATTTGTTGACTTGTTTTTGATGGGGTGAAAATCGTGATTAGTCCTGGCTATTTTCATTTCTCTAGCTTGTAATCACTTTTTTTTCGTGTTAAAATGGGTAAGATACTTTGAAGGAGCAGCAAATATTGACGACCAAGTTCAAGTCATTCATTCAGTTTCTAATCATTATCATATCAACACTCACAGCTTTTTTAATTGCAGATGGAACCTATTTCTATTATTCTATCGGGATATTCTTTATCATATTCTTTTGTTATTTAGCCTATCTGCTACAAAAGATCAATACACAAATGCTTTATGAAAAAAATGCTTATCGATTTTTGATTTCTGGTGAAGAAATGGAAATATGTATTATAGTGGTTATAAAAAATGAAGGTGAAACCATTATCAATACAGTTAATCATTATCTATCTTTTCCGAAGAAGGTTCGTATTCTGCTTTATGATGACGGCTCAACAGACCAAACCCCTCAAAAATTAGTGAAAATAGCTCAAAAATACCCAAAAAGGCTTGAAATTAGACCTTTGAAAAAGAGGGATATTTGTGTTCACCCCAAAGCATTCGCTTTGGAAGAAAGCTTTAACGGGCATGATGCCGAGCTTTTTCTTGTGATTGATGCAGATACCATCATCAGTCAATCGGATTTTAAAAAAGCCTTATCTGCCATTAAGAATGAACAACTCGATGTTTTGCATATAGCACGACGGAATAACCGTAAGGATTGTCTCGTTAATCATTTAGCAGATAGAGAAGAGCTCATGAATATGGTGTTTCAGCTGACGAGGCTGAATACCCATCAATTTAGTGGTTCCGGATTTTTTGTCAGAGAATCAGTAGTTAAAGGACTTGTGTATTCCGATGGTATTAGCAGCGAAGATACGTATATTTTAGAATATGTCAAAAAGAAATCGGCGAAAATAAAGTTCTTTCTTTCTTTGTTTGCACAGGAAAGAGCACCGAAAGATTATTTTCATCTCATCAGGCAGCGTCAGAACTGGTTCAACCAGTCAGCTCCTTTTTACATTAAAAACTTTTTCTTTTTCATAACAATGGTACACATTTTAGTATCTTTTGCAGTGGTGGGTTTGGTCGTTCCGATTTCCATTGGCTTTTTGTTTGTTTCTGTCGTTCTTTCGGTGTTATTGGCAATTGAGATTGCGGTTAGTGTCAAAGTCCTAGAGGAGAGTATCACTAAAACCATTTTTGAAACATTACTAATGGTTGTAAATATGGCGTTTGTTGTTTGGCCTGTTTATTTGTTTGTTTTGTTCAAGATGGTTTTTTGTCGTTTTTCCATAAGCATACATAAAAATAATTAAGACCCATTGAGATGAATAGATGGTTATAAGAAGATAATAAAAGTGGCCGTTTTTTATAACGACCACTTGCATTTTTTATCCGTTTCTTTTTAACAAGCCTTTTTTCTTGGCATGTTCTTCCATCTTTTTAAAGGTTAAGATTCCCACCGGTAGCATCACGATGCCCATTAATAATAACGGAATCGTGTAGTTATTTAGTGATGTAAAGGTTTTTCCCTCAAGAATGGCCTCCCGCATTCCTTTTAACGCATAGGTGGCGGGAGATATCCAGGCAACTTTCTGCATCCACATGGGTAATACTTCCACTTCGTAGTATACGCCTGAAAACATGAGTAATAAGGCCTGGAAAATATGCACGACTTGGACTCCTTTTTCAGGTGAGATCAGCGGTAAAATTGCTGCGATCATTCCCAGTCCAATGAAAGAAAGACTTCCTACTGCCAAGACCCCTCCTGCGGCTGCGATGTTGGCTTGACTCAGATTGAGTTTGAAAAACCAGGATACAAAGAATAAGATCAACACACTTCTAAGAAGGCCGTATAAGATCGAATACCAGCAAACACTCAGCAGGTGTGTTGCCCTGGAAATAGGAGACATAAAGGTGTATTCAATGGTTTCTTCCCAGCGTTCCCAAGCTACAGTTTCCGCCACAATTTCAAAGAGTATGGAGAGATACCCCCAAAGAATGGATCCGATTAACATGTATAAGATTAGATAATTCACATCTACAACTGCGCCGGAAAATGATTCAACACCTTTTCCGATAAAGCCCATTGTTACTGAGTTTGCAACTGTATAGGCTAAAAATACAACCTCCCATTTCCAATATCGTTTAGTTAAATTGAAATTTCTTTCGACAAACGCCCACGCTGCCCTTAATTCTCTTAATACTAATTGCATTATGACACCTCTCGCATTTCTTCTGCTTTTTCCTGCTCAGCATTCAAAGTTGTTCCCGTATAATGTAAAAAGACATCTTCCAAGGTCGCCTCCTTAAAACCTGTTTTCGGGACACTTTCTATTAGTTCATTTATTTTTCCCATCTTTCGAATTTGTCCCTTGTGAAGTATTGACACTCTGGAACATAGTTCCTGAGCTTCATACATATCGTGTGTCGTTAACAGGATGGTTGTACCATATTGTTCTTTTACTTCAAAAATCAGGGCTTGTACTTCTCTTTTTGCCCTTGGATCCAACCCGGTAGTGGGTTCATCCAGTAACAGTAATTTAGGAGCGGTTAAAAAGGCTCTGGCTATGGATACTTTCTGTTGCATACCCCTTGAGAAATCTTCTATAGGATCTCCAAGGCGTTTTTTATCCAAACCAATCTTTTCAAAGATAGTGTTTAGTTTTTCTTTTGCCTGTTTTTTTGGAATGCCATATAAACCGGCTGTGAACAGTAGATTTTCAATAGCCGATAATTTTTTAAAGAAACTGGCTTCAACGGATACCCGGTTGATCAAACCCCTCACTTTTACAGATTCTTTTTCAGTATTATAACCAAAGACCTCTATGGTTCCCTGATCGGGGATTAACAAAGTTGATATCATTCTGATTAACGTTGATTTACCCGAACCATTCGGACCAAGGACTCCAAACGTTTCTCCAAGATCGATGGAAAAAGTGATGTTGTCAACTGCTTTTAAAGGATCTTTTCTTTTTTTGATAAAATACTTACTTACTTGATTAACTGATAATGCAGCTTCATTTGTTGTAATCACAGCTGTACCCCCTTTGTGATTGTTCGCCTTTTGGTCATCATTCATGGGAAATACTCGTTAAATGATGGTTGTAAATGGTACGAAGAATAAACGCTGTTCCTTTGATTACTTTTTGATTGAGATAGTGATAGATTTTTTTGCATAAAAACACCTCCTGATAAATTTGCAAAAAAAAGCCGTGACTCTCGTCACGGCCTGTTATATCATCTTTGATTTAGACACTCATAACCAATTTTTTCCAATATGCAGGCGTAACGAGATAGACGTATCCCACGACAGTTAAAAAGTCAAGTTTAAGCATCGTAATCATCGTTGCACCTCCAAAATAATCTTTGAACATTATATCATACTTTATGTTGAATTAACTATAAAGTCCCTATAATGTAACGAAAGTTGGGTGATCTTTACCCAACTCATTTTAATAAATCGGTCAGTTGTGAATGAATCATTGAGTTAGAGCAGATCAGGTCCTGATCAGAAAGTGAGGCATCGTGCTGATAAAAATCGGTTGTCTTACCTCCAGCCTCAGATAAAATCTTTGCAGCAGCAGCAAAATCCCATGGTTTTAATCCGGTGCCAATGAATGCTTCAGAATGTCCGGC
>CAYYNI010000183.1:0-4282 GCA_964472765.1 uncultured Thermotogaceae bacterium
GGGAGGCTTTTTCTTTTGCAATTCCCATTTTCATCCGTATACAGGAATACTACAATCGCAATTTCCTCTTCGGGTATAATGTTAAAAGAAATACCTCTTAACACTTGTTTTTCTCCATCATAAGTAAGTTTCACATCTTTAAATGTGACTTCGCCTTTGCTAATTTCTTTATGAATGTTTCTTGAATCGACGCCTATACCTTCTTTTTCATCCATCAAATTAAATATTTTTTCTGAAGAGGCAAAAGCATTTTGGACAATATTGAACTTTTCGGAAATATCACGAAGTGGCTGAAAGAGCATATCAATATAATTGATAAAGGCATAAAGGATACCAAAAGTCAATGTGCCGGATATCAAATCCTTTGCGGCAAACCAAATAACGGTAGTCATCCCCAGATAAAACAACAAATCCATGGTAGGTCTAAAAATAGCGAAAACCATTAATTGTTGTATGGTTGATTTATAATAACTTTGATTGATATCTGAAAACTCTTTTTGTTTAGACTTTTCTCTGTTAAAAAGTTGAATCACCGACATGCCGGAGATATGCTCCGCCATAAAAGCATTAATCCTTGCTAATCTGGTGCGCACCTTTCTAAATGCTTTTCGTGCAAAAAGCCTGAATAAAACAGTAGCGAGAACGATAAAAGGCACAATAATCATAGCATACCCCGTTAGCTTGGGACTGATAATGATCATAAATACAATAATTCCCGCCAGCAATAAAATATCTTTGATCAAGCTTGTTATGGCGGTTGTAAAGAATTCGTTTAAATTTTCAGTATCATTCGTCACTCTGGTGACAATTCGTCCGGTAGGATTTTTATCATAAAACTTCATAGGTAATCTTAAAAGATGCCTAAATAGTTGGTCTCTAATATCCAAAATGACTTTTTGTCCCATCAGATTTGATGTTATGACTTGCCCAAAGGTGCAAAAGAAATTTCCAACCAAAACGGCTATAAGTACAATAACCAAAATATTTAAAGAATGAATATCTTTGTTCCTTAATATAGTCATATCCTCAGGGCTCAAATAATAAGTCGTTTCTCCATTAGTTAAGTTAAAACCAGTCTCATTTGCTTCTTTCAAGAACATCAATTGGAAATTACCTTGGTCGTCTTTATGAATCCAAATCGATTTGCCCTGCGATTCTATCTTAATCCCCTGGTCTACTTCAACTTCTGAAACACTGTATGTGTAATCCTGTGACATATAATTGTCAATAGCTATTTTCGTAAAGTAGGGAATAGAAAGCTGAAGGATCGTACCCAAGCCTAAAAATACAAGACTTAAAATAAAAAGCAGTTTATAGGGTTTGACGTATTCCCATAATCGTTTGAATATCTCAAAGTCAAATTTACTTCCGGCTGTTTCACTCTCTACTCTGAAATCTTTATTTTCAGCCATTGTTATCCTCTCCTTTGAGTTCTTCTTCGATTAATTGCTTATTGTACAACTGGGTATATTGCCCGTTCATTTTGAGAAGCTCTTCATGTGTCCCTTTTTCTACTACCCTGCCCTCATCAAAAACAAATATTTGATCGGCTCTTGAGACGGCTTTTAAACGATGCGAAATGATAATGGTTGTACGATCTTTGATTTCCTCGTTCAGACTATTCAAGATTCTCAATTCAGTTTCTGTGTCCACAGCACTCAAACAATCATCGAGAATGACAACAGGCGTTTTTTTCATAAGGGCTCTTGCAATAGCCACTCTTTGTTTCTGTCCACCTGATAAAGTGACGCCTCTTTCGCCAATAATGGTTTTATAACCATGTGGGAAATCCTCTATATTAGAATGAACAGCAGCCAAATGTGCATATTGTTCAACATCCTCTTGAGAGTAATTGTCTACGCTAAAGCCAATATTTTCAGTGATGGTTGCTGAAAACAAAAATGTTTCCTGAGGAACATAGGCTACCTGTTCTCTGATTTCTTTCATCCTTAACTGATTGATATCATCATTCCCAATATAAATATGCTGGTCCTTTACAGAATACATCTTGACCAGTAATTTCGCCATTGTAGATTTCCCGCTTCCTGTTTTTCCCACAAATGCTACAGTTTGCCCCGGTTTTATCATCATGTTGATGTCATGAAGTACCCTTTTTCCGCTTCCTGGATAGTGAAAAGAAAGATTTTTAATATTAATTTCCTTTGATAAGTCGGCTGTTTTCGCATCATCCGGGTCCTTTACTTCTGAAGTCTGCTCTTCTATCCACATTATTCTTTTGTACGAAGCTCTCCCTCTTTGGATAACATTGACAACCCAACCTATGGCTATGATTGGCCACACTAACATCATTAAATATTGCGAAAAAGCCACAAATTGCCCTAAAGAAATCTCACCAAGAATTACCAAACGACCACCATACCAAATTGTCAAGGCCATTCCCAATGATGCCATGAGCTCGATCATGGGGTTAAAGGTACCCCAGAGTTTGATCAATTTCATAGACTTTTTAAAATAATCTTGACATTTGCCAAAAAAGGTATTGCCTCGTTCCTTTTCCATGGTATAACTTTTAACAACCTGCATTCCATCCAGCGTTTCCTGTACAGTGTCTGTCATATCCGAAAAAGATTTTTGCATAGCCTCAAAGCGTCTATGAATAGTACCTCCGTAAGAAAGTGCCACAACTGCAAGAATAGGCAATGGAATAATACCGATTAAAGTCAATCGAAGATCTACTCTGGTGATCATCATATAAACGCTTAAGGTACCGAGAATGATGGAATCGGTGAGCATGATCACCCCTTGTGAAAGCATCATCCTTGTGGCATTAAGATCATTAGTCGTTCTTGCCATAATATCCCCTGTTTTGGTCTTATCATAAAAGGCCGACGACAAAGACACCAGTTTTTTAAAAACACTGGCCCGCACATATTTTTCAAATTTTCTGGAAGTTCCAATAATGAAAAATCTCCAAAAAAACCTTAGAATAAACATACCACCTGCAAGCAAAAGAATGATTTGAATAATCGCCAATATCTCGTTCATGCCTTCATTCATGTACTTGACCCCGTCAATTAGTTGTTCCAGATAAATTGGAATTTGAATTTGAAGATAATCAACTCCGAGAAGGACTGCTATTCCGCAAATGTACAAATAGTATTTTTTTGATAAAAACGCCCTAATATACCCCCTGCTTTTTTCCATTTAGACCTCCCCTTGATGATGCCGCTTTTGAAAAACCCGAATTCATCATTCTGATTCATTCGTTGTTCAGGTTGATGAATGGCATCTACTATTATACAAAATATCGTTCTATAACCGAATTAATTTCATTTTACCGTCTGAATAACTTCCGATTAATACTTCTTCAACTCGCTTCGTGAAAATTCCGTTTTCAATAACACCGGGAATATTGTTCAGGTTATTTTCCATCTGTTTCGGATTGTCTATGTCCCTAAATTTGACATCTAGGATAAAATTCCCCTGATCGGTAATAACCGGTCCGGCTTTCCTTATTGCCATTCTTAGTTGTGGTTCACCGTTCATTTGAAGTAACCTTTTTTTTACTGATTGATAAGTTTGCGGTAAAACCTCCACGGGAACTGCAAAACGTTGTCCCAGTCGCTGGACCAGCTTACTTTCATCCACTACAATAATTAGCCGGTCAGCAAAATAATCAATATACTTTTCCCTAGTATGCGCTCCGCCTCCCCCTTTGATAAGCCTTTTCTCAGGGTCTACTTCATCCGCACCGTCTATTGCCAAATCTATACGATTCACCTGGTTAAAATCAACAATTTGTATACCCAGTTCTCGGCCTAAAATTTCTGATTGAAAAGAGGTTGGCACACCGATGATTTTTCTAATACGGCCTTCTTCAATCGCTTTTGCTATTTCATTGATCACATAAACCATTGTGGATCCTGACCCTAACCCGATCACCATATCCGTTTCAACATATTTCATAACCTCTTTTGCCACCATTTCTTTCAACTGCTCTTTGATGTCCACACTAAACACCCCCCAAAAATAATCACGCTGAAAAAACAGCGTGATTATTATACCTTCTTTTTTGAAGATTTTTTAATTATTCAGCCGCTAATTGGTATATCTTAACAACATCTGATTTTTCCAATTTTATGAAATTACTGATGGGGCCAAAAGTCGTACATTTTTCAGCCATTTCTTCAAACCGGTTATCTTCAATTCCAGCATCTTTTAATGACACCGGCATTGAGATGGATCGATAAAAATTTTTCAGTCGTTTTAGCCCTTGCTCAATCATATAGTCCGGATCGTCAAACACCGCCTCCACATCAAA
>CAYYNI010000184.1:0-4238 GCA_964472765.1 uncultured Thermotogaceae bacterium
ACGATTTCCTTCGGGAGTCTAAATTCCGGGATGCCGTAAACCAAAACCCCACCTGGAAGATGCAAGGCCTCATAGATGGTGACATCATAGCCCCGCTCGGCCAAATAGGCGGCCGCAGTGAGTCCGGCAGGGCCTGATCCCACTATGGCAATTTTTTGATGGGCCAGCTTGACATGATTTTTAACAGGGGTCGGATTCTGTTCCCGTCTGTTTCGGTCTGCAACATAACGCTCCAGCTTTCCGATGGAGATGGGCTGGAATCCCTTCATCTTGTTCATGATACAGGCACCCTCGCATTGGGTCTCTTGAGGGCAGACTCTGCCGCAGATAGCCGGCAGGTAATTGTATTGTTTCAACACCTCGCCGGATCCCTTGTAGTCTCTTTCGGTGATTTTTTTGATGAATCCGGGGATGTCGATATTAACCGGGCAACCCTTTACACATAACGGGTTGGTACATTGTAAACATCTTTCCGCCTCGTTCATCGCCTCGGATTCCTCATAACCTAAATTGACTTCAAAGAAATCCTCTTTTCTCTTTTGAGGGTCCCTTTCTTGCGTGGGAATTCGCTCCCGTTTTTTGTCTTGTAAACTCATGAGGATTCCCCCTGCCCATTTTGGGATTGATGAGACAAGCCCAACCGGCAGATATGCTCACTTTCTTGCTCTTCTTGAAGATATTGTTTTTGCCGGTTCATGAGAATATCCCAATCCACCGCCCTGCCGTCAAATTCGGGGCCGTCTACACAGGCGTATTGAATGGTGTTGTTCACTTTAACCCTGCAACCCCCGCACATTCCCGTGCCATCGATCATGATCGGATTGAGTGAGGTCCAGATCAACAGATCCTGTTCTTTGGCCACCAAGGAACAGTATTTCATCATGACCGTCGGTCCTACCGCCCAAGCGGCATCAAATTCACGGCCCCCTTCAAACAGGCTTTTCATGGCATCTGTCACCAACCCTTTTGTCCCTGCGGAACCATCATCCGTATAGATCAGCAACTCATCAGAAATTTGTCTGATTTCATCTTCCAGAATGATATGCTCGCTGTCCCTTGAACCCAGGATTGTTGTGACGTGATTGGACTGCTCCTTTAAGGTCTTGATAATGGTCAAAATGGCGGCAATGCCGACACCGCCTCCAATGACTAAGGTTTTTTCCCCCGTAGGAATTTCAGAAGGTTTTCCCAAGGGACCCGCACAATTGCTTATGGCATCTCCTTCGTTAAGCCGGGAGAGTTTTTGCGTGGAAGTGCCCACGACCTGATAGATGATTCGAATGGCTTCTTTTCCATCCGAGTCCGCAATGGTCAAGGGAATTCTTTCGGATTCCTCATCCGACATGATAATCACAAATTGCCCCGCTTTTGCATGAGTGGCTATTTGAGGCGCCTTTATCCAAATATCGAATTCGTTTGGCGCCACTTGCTTCTTTCTTAGGATAGTGTACGACAAAATGATAACCTCCAATACCGATTATCTGATGACTGACATCATTCTTCAGTTTGAAATGCCTCTGGATCGGGATAAAATTCCTCCAATATAGCGGCACATCTGGGACAGGTATCGGGATATTTACTGTTGCTGCCCGTTTGTTCATGGTAATTCCAACAGCGTTGGCATTTTTCGCCTTTTGCGTGTTCAACGATGATATCCAACCCATCCTCATTCTGCGTTTTTTCGCATTTTTCAAGACTGACCTGAGAAACGATGAAGAACCTTTCCAGCATATCCTTCTGACTATCCAGAAGTTGATATATCTCATCGGAGGATGTTTTCAGCAGACAATGGGCATCCAACGAATGGCCGATGATACCGGAAGTTCTGCTTTTTTCAAGTGAGTTGTTCACCTTTTCCTTCATGTCAAGCAACCGTTGCCATTTTTCCTCCAACGCCATGTCCACCGCTTCGGGGTTAGCGATGGGCCAGTCCATCGCATGGACCGTTTCAAATCGTTTGGCTGATTCGGGCAGGTACTCGTAAACCTCTTCCGCCGTGAAAACCAGGATGGGTGAGAGCATGAAAGTCAGCCCCGTCAGGATTTCATACATAACGGTCTGGCCGGACCTTCTATCAAGCGAAGCCGTTCCTTCCACATAAAGGCGGTCTTTGAGTACATCCAAATATACATTGCTCAAATCCGAGACGATGTATTTGTTGATGGCTTGAACACCTTTGTAGAATTCAAAATTATCATAATGGGTTTGAACGGTCTTGATGATGTTGGTTAATCTGGATAATGCCCAACGATCAAATTCCAGCATCTGCTCACGGTCTATGGTATCGGTTACCGGATTGAAATCTGACAGGTTACCCAAGAGGAATCGCAGCGTGTTTCGGATCTTTTTATAGGATTCGGTGAACTGTTTTAGGATTCCCAGAGAAACGTTAATGTCGTTTCTATAATCGGATGAACCTACCCATAGCCGGAGGATATCGGCACCGTATTGCTCGATGACTTCCTGGGGATGAATGACGTTGCCTAAAGATTTGCTCATCTTATAGCCTTTGCCGTCTCTGATGAATCCGTGGGTCACAACACTTTTAAACGGTGCAATGCCATGTTTGGCTACTGAAAGGAAAATAGAGGAGTTGAACCACCCTCTGTGTTGGTCGCTGCCTTCCACATAACAATCTGCCGGGTATCGGAGGCCTTCCCGTTGGCGGATCACGCTTTCAAAGGATGAGCCGGAGTCTATCCAGACATCCAAAATGTCTTCTTCCTTGCTAAAGTGGTCTGAACCGCAATGGGGGCATTTGAATCCCGGTGGTAACAGATCTTTGACATCCTTCGAGAACCAGGCGTTGGTCCCTTCTTTTTCCACAATGGCAATCACATAATCCATGGTTTGAGCATTCATGATGGTTTTTCCGCAGGTCTCGCAATAATAGGCCGGAATAGGTATTCCCCAGGAACGCTGCCTGGAGATACACCAGTCGGGTCTATCTGCAATCATGGCGGTGATTCGGTTTTCACCCCAATCGGGAACCCACTTGGTCTTTTTTACCTCGTCCAGCACCTTTTGGCGTAAATTATTTTTGTCGATATCTATAAACCACTGTTCCGTTGCTCGGAAGATAATCGGTTTTTTACAGCGCCAGCAATGGGGGTAAGAATGGGTATATTTTTCCGCATGAACGAGTTTTCCCAAATCTTTGAGCATGGCGTTGATCTTTTCGTTGGCTTTGAAGACGAATTCCCCTTGCATTTGTTGGAATTCCCCGGTATATTTTCCCTGTGAATCAACCGGAGAATAGACATCCAACCCGTATTTCATTCCAGTAAGATAGTCATCCGCACCGTGTCCGGGTGCTGTATGGACACATCCGGTTCCCGTATCCAAAGTGACGTAGTCTGCGAGAACAACCAGTGACTCCCTGTCCAGGAACGGATGCAGGGCCTTTTGTCCTTCAAGTTCTCTGCCCTTCCATGACTTTTCAACAGTGATTGTTTGTTCATGTCCGATTTTTCCCATGAGTTCTCCAACTAACGCTTTGGCCATGATCCACTTTTCTCCGTCCACGTCAAATTGAATGTAGTCAAAGTCCGGATGTACGGCAATGGCTAAGTTGGCGGGTAATGTCCACGGAGTAGTGGTCCAAATGATAATAAAGGTGTTGGGGTCATCTTTCAGGGGAAACTTTACGTAGATGGAATCGGATTGTTCATCGGCGTATTCGATCTCCGCTTCTGCAAGTGCCGTTTCGCAGCTGGGACACCAATGGACGACTTTTTTGCTTCGGTAAACGTTATCGGTTTTGACCAAGGCTTTGAGGGTTTCCAAAACTTTGGCTTCATAGGCGGGATTTAATGTTAAATAAGGGTTATCCCATTCGCCCGCAACGCCCAATCGTTTAAAGTCTTCCCGTTGGATATCCACATAATTCATGGCGTATTGTGCGCATTTTTCCCTAATTTCCAGTTTGGACATCTCGTTGATTTTGCTTCCCAGCTCTTTGGACACGTGGTGTTCGATCGGCAGCCCATGAGTGTCCCATCCGGGGACATAAGGGGCTTTAAAACCACGCATAGTCTTGTATTTGATGATAATATCTTTCAGAATCTTGTTCAGTGCTGTCCCGATATGAATCTTTCCGTTGGCGTAGGGAGGACCATCGTGCAGGATAAAGGACTGGGCATCCTGTCGATTCTTTAACAAATAGTTATAAAGGTCCATCTCTTTCCATTTCTCCAGATATTCCGGTTCTTTTTTTGCCAATCCGGCCCTCATGGGGA
>CAYYNI010000185.1:0-4179 GCA_964472765.1 uncultured Thermotogaceae bacterium
TTCTCAATCTGTCAACGTTATCCCAAAAATATGCATGGTAGGAACCAATGGGAGTTTAATGTATTCAATCGTTTCCGATTGAAGAGCAATTTTTTGAATGTACATTTTCGGGGTTATCCATTCTTTCAGATCTTGTGAATTATACCGATAAGGCCACTCACCGGCGATCATTTTTTCGTTGACGCCACTTTCGCACCAATCAGGGAAAGTTAACTGAATGTATTCTTTTTTTCTTTCTTCACCATTGTTATAACCGATTTCCAATTCTCCGGAAAAACTTCCATGATCACAGCTGCCGATAAGATATAGAAATGATCCGTTTTGGTTTATTAGAATGATTTGCCCGTTTGCAAGGATATTATCGTTAACCGCTTCGTTGTCAATCCAAAATGGAATAGTATTTGTGATTAAAACATTATCTGTACTATTTTTTTTCAAAATGTCTTCCGGGAAATAGGCGCCTTTACTGCCCCCCAAGTTATCAAAATTGGCTGGGTTTAAAGGAGTTCCAACGCCGTTGTTATTCACGATATCGACAATCTCAACCATCACCGCATGATGATCAGGATTGATTATCAGTTTGGGTTCAAAGCGCTCTTCTTTGTTCTGCGTGGTTTCTTCAATGATGGGGGTGATTTCTTTAACCATAAAACTTTGCGGGGCGATTGCCTCGTTTAATCCATACAGCTCAAAATGTATCGTATCCGTCGGATTTGTATTGTACACCCAGATTTTTTGGGATTGTGCTTGCGGTTCTTTGAAAATTTGATATTCCCATTCTGGTAATAACAGCAATTGACTTAGAAAGGCATTTTCTTCAAATTTGGCAGAGAGCATTATTTTGGTGTCGATTTCTTTTTCATTCTCCGGCTTGATGATTTTTCCAATAAAGACAGGGGATTGATTTTTTGGGGTTTCTGTAGAAATAGACGACTTTGAAAGAGTGAGTGAACAGGTTCCATTCGTTAATCGGTTTCCTAACAAAAAGACTTGATAAGCCCCTGTTGAGATAGATTTCATCTCTCGCAGTTTAAAGGAATTGCCGGTTAATCCTGAAAAGCCGTTTTCTACAGCGTGTTCAACATTTGAAAGTCCGGCGTTCATTGTTTCAATGTTGATCAGGATGGGTGAGCTTTTTTTTAATACGGTTATTTTCGAATAAGCAGAAAATTTTTCGTTTAACCGATCAACTAATGATTGGCT
This sequence comes from uncultured Thermotogaceae bacterium, assembly GCA_964472765.1. Lineage (GTDB taxonomy): Bacteria > Thermotogota > Thermotogae > MWEM01 > MWEM01 > JASUTC01. Next base: position 1,204 of record CAYYNI010000185.1, read on the forward strand.
TAAAAGAAAAGAGATCGTGGATTCTGCCCCTGCATTGCGGTTGATAAAAACACTTTCAAGCCCATCATAGCCTTGCCCGGTTTCTGTAACCATTGGGGTATTCAAATGGTTGTTCCCGTAAAAAAAACCATGTAGTAAACTCATCATAAGCGCATATTTTTCGTTTTCTTCTATTTGATAAAGGGCGTATAAAGACGCAACAGCCGCTTCAATTCCATAGGCTATTTGAGGGTATAAGGTGATATGAACCCTGTTGTAGGCATACAATGGGCCCATATTGATCATATGAGGATAGAGGTTATCCGCCATTTTACAAGCCGATTCTAAATATTCGTGTTTTCCCGTTATTTGAAAAGCCATAGCGAGGGCTTGAACCTGACGAGAGCCCCAGCTGTGAAAATTAAACTCTTGGGTTCCTTCATCAATGATGCCAGAAAAAAGGACATCTTGCTGTTTGGCAACAATTCCATCTGAAACATTCACAATAAGTCCTTTCAACTGCTCATCATGACCGTAACGGTATAGGTTTGATAGGCCTATTACATAAAGCGAAGACAAATCGGTATAGCCCCGAATGAGTCCTGTGGTATCAAGCTCGCTTTTAAAAAGAAGTGCGGTGTTCAACGCCTGATGATAATAATAATCTTTGTCAAACTTCTCTTCGTTTGATAGGATATTCAAAGACTCAGACAACAGCCAAAGCGCTCTTAACGCCCACCAACTTTTTGAAGGGCGACTGGTGATTCCGTGTTCGTTGATGCTTCCATCCTCAAAAAGAAAATTATAATAATCTCCTTCAGTCGTTCTAAAACACTGGCAAAAATCAATGGTTTCAAGGGCGAGCGATAGATAGCGACGGGCGTTTTCTGAGTGGGGGTCGAGACAGTCTGCATACTTTCTTAAAAAATATATGCCGGCTCTTGCCGTATCGTCAACGCAAGTCATGCCTTCTCCCGGTGCCGAGGCATGTACAAATTCTCCGCCTTTAGTATCCGCATAAATGACATAACCAAAAACCTTGTTTTCGTGTATTTGAAATGCCTTTCTTAAAAACATGAGGTGATTTTCTTGATGGACAGGATTGAAACCAAACACTTGGGTGGATAATAGGACTGCGCTTATAAGCAATACGAAAATGAATGCCTTTTTCAATGGATGATTGATTATCATCATTTACACCTTCAATCATAACAGGGCGTTCATGGTTTGGTGTACGAAAACCCACGAACAACCCTGTGAAGAATTTTTTAAAAAAGATTTATTTAACCATTACTACAGAATCAATCTCAATGGCTCTTTTTTCAAGGTATTCGATGGCATCGGCTTTTGACTCAAATTCGTTAAATCCGTAAATTCGCCTAAAAACGACGTTATCTCCTGGGAAGAAATGTTCAACCGTATCCACCGCATCGGTTGTGACGATCCCCTGAGTCGCTTCAAATGCGTTAAACTCCCCGGGCATCCATCTGAAGAGCCCATCTCTGAATTCTCTGCTTTCATAAACCCATGTGTTTCCCATCACAAAATCGTAAAAATCAGAGTAGACAAGCGGCTTTCCAACAGATAAAGCATATGCACAGGCATTCAGAGTGTCGGAATAATTTGCCCTCCAAGCCTCAGCTGAAGAAAAGATATAAGTTGCTCCCCACCATAAAGGTTTCATTGAATCGAGGGCATCAAAAACCACATAAGGTTTGCCATTGACATACTCGATGGCATCCCTCTCATACCAATAGTCAAATGGTGTGATATTGAGCTGTTCAGCAAAAACCAGCCTTCTTGGGAGAGGCATAATGTGTTTGGTGGTTTCTGTATCAATGTTTGTTAGGGCTTTGGTTGACATCATTTGAAGTTTCATTAAATCTGCATAAGTATCGAATACGACATTGGTTTCCACAAAGGTTTCACCATTGACGAGAACCATTGTGATAACGATTTGGTGAACGCCCACAAATGTCTGTGATTCAAGATCTGTCACAAAGGTCACACCGACAGGTCCGTTTCCGGCTATTTTTAATGAATTGACTTTAAAGTTGTATGAGGTTTTTTCCTCATGTTTGTTTCCCAAATTCCCATCGGCCCAAAAGGTGCTGCCTTTCCAACCTGCAATTCGAATGATTCCCAATTCATTATAAGCGGCTTCTTCAAAATTCTTGTAATTCACATAATTTGCAAATCCGTGGTTGTCTATTTTCACATCGCATATTAACTCCCCACCGGATACAAAATATTCTCCATCCAAGGATTCTACGGTTAAAACGGGTTCGTATTGAGTCGGATAAATAGACCAGTCATCGCTGATGACTATTTTACATTGTTCTTCCATAAAAAAGCTTATTTGATCGTGGGCTGATAGTTTTCCATCCCCATCCAAATCATCAATTTGATGTTGGATGATGTTGCCGTCCATATCTTGAACAGCAATTGAGTCCCAATTGGCATCAAAATCCTCCGGTACAATTTCCAGCAAATCATACATAAACAATCCATAAGGAATTGCCTTACCGGTTACCGGTTCAGCACTCAGTTGAATTTCAAATGTTTCGGCAAAACAAAGACCCAGGAGTAAAACAAATAACAGGGTAAAAATAAATTTTCCTTTCATTGATTATTCCTCCTTTTTTTAACCCGATTTTTCTATTGATGTGTAAACGTTTTCATAACATCTAAATGATATAACCAATGCTATAAGAAACCAAACGTGATTTTCGTTCAGTATCGTTTATATATTAGGTATTTTACCGATTAAAGAGAGAATGATCGCTTTTTTCGATTTTAATTTTGGATAGCTGCTTTTCTCTATAAAACATCTAATAATATCAAGAATAGCGTCGTTTTCTTTTGAAAATCAGATTAATATTCAATTAATCATTATAGATTCGTTGTAAGAGCTTTATATCAGTCTTATCGGCATTAGCCAATTCATTTTTTTGTGGCTATAATTATGTAAACGTTTACATCATAAAGGAGTATTCC
>CAYYNI010000186.1:0-4174 GCA_964472765.1 uncultured Thermotogaceae bacterium
CCATTTCTGGATTGATGATATTTAAAATAGAAGCAACGGCAATGCCCAAATATTTCGTTGCAATTTCCAGCGCCTCTATCATGCATGCATCTTCTTTTTCTAAAGCATCTTTGATATCTGAACTTCTTAGAATATACTTAGAACGCTGTTCATTGATTTCATCCTTTAAAACACAATCTCTGCCATGCCTTATTTGAGCTTTTATGTACTTTAATATACCGGTTTTTGAAGAATAACTCTCTAAACAACCTCTTGAACCGCATCCACAAATAATTCCATCCGGATTTAATGTGATGTGTCCTATTTCTCCGGCAAGGCCAATATGTCCGGTATAAATCTTTGAATTAAGAATCAAACCCCCACCAACACCGGTACCAATAAAAAATCCGACCGTATTTACCGTATTTTTAGCAACACCATGACCCCATTCCCCTAACAGAGAAACATTCGCATCATTGCCGATCACGACAGGAATATGAAAAACACTTTCAATTTCATCGGCAAGCGGATAATGATCCCAGGGAATATTAGGTGTAAATAACACCACACCGTCTTTGATTACACCCGGAACCCCTGCGCCAATTGCCACACACTCCAAATTGGATTCCGATGCAGTTTCCAGCAATTTTGAAATAACTTTGACTATTTGATCGAAAATTCTTTCAATGCCATCGTGCGTTTTAGTTGACTTCTTCTTTTTATCTATCAAATTAAAATCCTGATCGAACAAAGCTCCAAGTACCTTTGTCCCACCAATATCCAACGCAATAATTGATTTTTTCAATTTCATCCCACCTTTCTTGTCCTTAAAATTATAGCATATGACTGTCACTCATTTATTTGAAAAATACTATACAGGAGAAATTTATATGAAGCAGTGAAGATCAATTTAAACGAATTAACAATTGATCGAGCATGTTATAATCTGTTGAATTTTGGGGAGGTGGTTAAATGATCGAACAAAGTGATTTTTTAAGTGAAAGAGAAGAATTAAATACTTATGTGATGAAATATGCCGGAAAAGAACTTAAAAGATTTTTCAGTTTAGATTCTCAAATGTACCGAGAAGGTACATTAGATAGTGGTACTAAAGAAATGCTTGGGTTGGTCGCATCCACAGTTTTAAGATGTGATGATTGTATTAAATACCATATTTTGAGATGCATAGAAGAAAATATTAAGCCAGACCAGATCCAAGAGTGTCTTTCAATAGCAGCAATGGTGGGCGGCTCTATCGTCATTCCTCATATGAGACGAGCGTTTAAGTTTTTAGATGAAACACTTGAAAAAACTACACCGTTGAATAATCCACTATTTATTTCTGTATTAAACACCGTAAAAAAAATCATTTCCGGAACTGATGAACGCATTGAAAAGATGCAAGGTATTTGCAAAACTCTTAATGAAAAAATTGATTACTACGATTGGGTTGGTTTTTATCTGGTAGATCCTTTAAAGGAGCGTGAATTGGTACTTGGGCCATTTGTGGGGGCTCCTACTGAACATCTGCGGATCAAATTTGGTGAAGGGATTTGTGGACAAGCTGCTGAACAAGAAATAAGTTTTGTTGTTCAGGATGTGAATTTAGAAAACAATTATCTATCCTGTAGTCCTGAGGTAAAATCTGAAATTCTAAGTCCTATTTTTAAAAACGAAAAAGTCGTAGGAGAAATTGATATCGATTCTCATACAGCCAATCCTTTCACCGAAGAAGATCGTATTTTCTTGGAAAAGATTGCCGAACTTTGCTCCTCTCTTTTCTAATCTCCTAACTCATTCAATAGCAAAAACAGACGGAGTAAGCCCCCGTCTGTTTTTTTAGGTTTTAACCCAATACGAACTGCCATCGGCTTTTCGCTCCATAAATCCATACTCGATAAGATATCTTCTTATGAGCGGAAAGTCCGGATAAATCTCCTTTAACTTATGATTTAATTCCTTTTCGGTGTATGTCAAATCAGTTTGTAGCTCATTGACTATTTTTAATAGAACAATCAATTTCTCTTTTTCTTTCGTTGGAAATCTTTGCAATTGCCCCTGCTCATCAAACAATTTTTCAATACACTTTTTTCTTTCTATTTCAGTGATTGCATATCTTTCGTCCACTTGTTTAGCGGTATGATGAAAATCAATCATCTTTTGACTGATATCGGTTTTTGCTTCAACCATCTCATAAAGCGTTAAAAATATTTTGGCTTGTTTTGCTTTTTCCTTTAACCGAAATCGATGATTTCTGACATTGGATTTGGTAACATTCAATGCATGTGAAATTGTCAAATCATCTTCACCTTGGTAAAATTCTTTCAGCAGAGTAATTTGAACGTCACTCAACCCAGTGTATTTCTTATCCATTGAGAGCAGAAATTGAAATATTCCGCCATGAACAAATTCGATATGATGCTTCATTTTCGTCATTGCATCCATCAATTCATCATTGACTTTGTAAATATAGCCCTTCTGATAAGACCTTCCGCAGATCAGACAAACATACCTCTCATTTTCATTGTCGTCTACATATCCTTTTTTTAAATCTTCCTGTGTAGCATTCCAAAAATAATCAATTGTGCTTTTCATAAATATCGCCTCCGCTAACATTATATCATATAATATCATTATACGCAAACAATATATGCTATAGTTAGATATTTATCCTTTTTTTCCTTTTTCTCTTTTTTATGCTATATTCTACTAAAGTTATTAGTGTGAGGGTGAATATGAGAGAGTTGGAACTCTTTTTTATTTGTGCGGTGTTTATTTGTGGGTTCTATGGTGTTTATTATACAAAAAACATGATCAAAAAACTTCTAATGCTGGGTGTCATGAATGTAGCAACCATCGGTATTTTTCTGTTCATTGGATCGACTCACTCTATTATTCCTCCTATTCTCTCTGGACATGAACGCATCATCAATCAATATTCATTCTCTGACCCACTGCCTCAAGCATTGGTATTAACGGCTGTGGTAATCGGGTTTGCAACTCAATCTCTGTCTTTAGTTTTTGTGATGTATTTATCGAAAAACTACAAAACCATTGAAGAAGATAAAATAGAAAAATTGGTAGAAGAAGAAAGGAAGAGCGATCTTGAATTCTGAGACCCTTCAGTTATTCATTATATTAACATTAGGGTTTCCTTTTCTGATCCCTTTTTTTAAGAAATGGAGCAGATATTTTCCATTTGCCTATGTGAGTTTATCCCTTGTTTTTTTGTTGTTTTTTTATTTAAATCGTGAATTACTTCCGATCCGTCTTATTTTTGGTGGTTGGAGTCGATCGATCGGCATAGAAATCGTCTTTTCTCAGGAATCTCTTCATTTTCTAGCAATTACAAATCTCATTTTTTTATCCGTTTTTTTCGTATCATTATCCGAAAAGAAAGATTGGCATTACTATTTTCTGCTCAATCTTTTACTTGCTGATATCACATGCCTTTTTGTAGCAAACGATTTGTTCAACATTTATGTCACTCTGGAATTGCTTTCACTTTTATCCTATCTGTTAATTTCGATTGAATTAAAAAACAGACAAATATGGTCTAGCTTGAAATATATGATTCTAGGGGCCATTGGATTCAATCTGTATTTAATCGGCAGCGCTATTCTTTATGGTGAAACAGGCACACTTAATCTATCGATTATCTCTTCCCTTAATTACGATAATTACTTCGCAATCATCTTGATTATGATTCCCCTTTTGATCAAATCAGAAGTGTTTTTCTTCAGTATGTGGGTTCCTTCTGCTCAAACTGAATCCGAAAGCACTATTTCGACGATTCTTTCTGCAGTGGTTGTGAATGCCGGGTTATTCCACTTATTTAGATTATCCATTTCATTTCATTCTCAGATGGTCCATTTTTTTTTGCTAATCGTAGGCTTATCCACTGTTTTTTTTGGAGCTTTGTTTTCTTTACTTCAGCGAGACATAAAAATGATTCTGGCTTTTTCCACTATGTCTAATGTGGGATTTGTCCTTATTTTCTTAACAGATACCGGAATGGCATATGCCTGTTCTCATTCTCTCTACAAGTCTTTACTTTTTTTATCGGTGGGTTATTTTATAACCATCTCTGGTAGCAAGGATTGTAAAAGACCTGCTACAACGGTTCCAATAAGTTTATATGTGGCATTTATTACCGGTTTTTTATCACTTGTTGGATTTCCTTTTTTCATAGGAG
>CAYYNI010000187.1:0-4174 GCA_964472765.1 uncultured Thermotogaceae bacterium
CCCACAAAAGCATTTACCAGATGCTTTGTGGGCGGTACTTATACACCGGACGGCTCGACAACCAACGGTGATTATAAACATTTTATGTTTTAATTATACACTATTTTTCGATTTAGTCAAAGGGCATAAAAAATATAATCACTAAAAATAAAGAGCCGTAGGTGTGAAATCGCATCGACGGCTCTTTTTTATTCGATAAAAAGGGAAAAAACAAAAAAATCAAAATGTATTAGGGGGATTAAAATGAGTAAAACCGATATCGAAATAAGTCAAAAAGCTGATTTTAAAACATTTCCATCCACTTCTATTATATCATACTTTGTGCAAAAATTCACAAGCTATGCTGATGATGATGCGGTGATGGTTATTTTGGAATATTCCAAGAATAGGAAAAAACCATATTACTGGGGCAAAGATCACATAAATTTTAAAGAAAATTCAGATTATTATTTTACACCGAATTTGAGAAGCCGGTTTACTGGCAGGGGTCAAGGAACAAAGGATGATGTTAAGTATCTCACATCTTTTTTTGCTGATATAGACACCGGAAAAACCGGACATTTGAATCAGAGCAATGTGAAATTCAAGACGAATGAAGAGGCTTTGGCAGACTTGAAAAAAAAGATCCCGTTAAAACCATCGATGATTGTTGATAGCGGGCATGGATTACACGTTTACTGGTTCTTTAATGAACCCATAGAAGCAACTGAAAAGATCAAGGGACAATATGAAGCGATGCAAAAAACCTTACAATGCGATTTGTTAGAAGCAGACAAGACACATGATTGTAGCCGGATTTTGAGAGTAGCAGGTACTTTTAATGTGAAAGCCGATCCGGTAGCTTGTGAAATCATAGAAGAGAATGAAAACAGATACGAACTTGAAGATTTTGACTTTTTAGAAACGGAAACAGAAGCCGATCCGGTGGAAGTTGATCCGGTGAGGGTCGATCCGGAAGAATTAAAGATCATTGATTTTGATATCACGAAATATAACGTGTCTGAAAGAGCTTTGAGTCTTTTAGAAAGTTGGCATGATCCTAAAATCAAAGACAGATCAGACAAAAGCAGATCAGCAAGTTATCATGTTTTGGTGGACTCTCTTGTATCATCCGGACTCAAAAAAAACGAAATATATTCCTTGATATCAAATGCAGATCATATCAATAAATGGCATTTGGAAAAAGGCAAAAAAACAAAGAAACTCCAAGACGATGTTTTTAACCGGTCCTATTCAAAGGCAGTTACTTTTGTGAACTCACAAAAGAGAAGCAAAGCGAATGGAAAGATAGACGCATCCGGATGGGTTTTTGATGATTATGTGGCGTTTCTGAAAGAAAATGGCTTTACTTTTAGAATGAATGAATTACTTGATTCTTTGGAAGTCAACGGGCAAAAATTGACAAATGACAAAGCCGCTGACTTTTTTGTTTTGATGGATGATGTGTTATCAAAGAAACGAGGCAGAGAGGGCATTAGGGACATTATCCGGAAAGAGGCATCAAAGAACGCATATCATCCCATTAAAGAATATTTCAACAATTTGAATCTTAATGGCGTTTCCGGAACGATTGATAAATTACTTACTTATTTCAAAACAAATGATGATGAAATGTTTAAAGTATATCTCACAAAATGGCTTGTGAGTGCAGTAGCCAAGGCATTTGAGGCGGTAGAAAATGCAATGTTGGTACTTGATGGCGATCAAGGGTGTGGAAAGTCTTATTTCACAAAATGGCTTTGTCCTATTGAGAAATTCTTTATTGAAGAGAGTATCAACACGAATGATAAAGATTGTCTGTTGCGGTTGATCCGGTCCTTTGTTTGGGAAGTGAGCGAACTGGGGGCAACTACAAGGAAATCCGACAGAGAAGCTTTAAAACAATTCTTGACTAAAAAATTTGTTATCGTTAGAAAAAATTATGAAGTTGAGGACATTGAAAAACCGCCACTTGCGAACTTTATCGGAACGATCAACAATGAAGCCGGTTTTTTGAACGATCCAACAGGGTCAAGGCGGTTTCATGTTGTGACGCTTGAAGAAATAAATTGGAACTATTCAAAAGATATCAAAATTGACGATGTGTGGGCTGATGCTTACAGACTATACAAAAGCGGGTATAAATTCACATTGACAAAAGAGGAGAATCTAAAACGAATTAAGTTAAATTCAGAATATACGGCAACAGTTTACACAGATGCTTTACTTGATGAGGTCCTTGAAGTCACAGGAAATGAGGATGATTATGTTCACGTTCTTGATTTTGCTCAACAGCTGAAAAGGTATGGGGTACAAGAAAAGCATAACGAGGTTTTGGCAAAGATCAAGATGTGGGCAAAAGCCAACGGCATCACAGAGAAGCGACCTCGCATAGGAGATCAAAGACCAAGGGTCTTAATTGGCGTTAGAAATAATTTGATGGCAGGACTTGACCTTGACGCTTATAAATGATGGACCGGAAATGGACCGGAAATGGACCGGAAATGATTTTTTTTGAATCTCTGAAAAGGTCACAAAAAGGGCATTACCGAGATATGGACCGGAGAGTGGACCGGAGAATTTTAGAGCCGGTCCGTGGGGAATCCCCATCAACAAAGGGTCACAAGGCGTTTGGACCGGAAATATATTTTTTTCTTAAAAAGTTAGGTAGTGTGAGTATAAGAGCAGAGAGAGAACAGAGAGTGCAGAGAGAGAACGTGGAGAGAATAGGGCTTTTTTTTCGTTTTGCGGTCCAAAGCTATTGTGATTCAATGTTTATGAGGCTTTGAAGGTGGACCGGCACTTAAAAGCTCCGGTCCAAGCTCCGGTCCAAGTTTCTGTAAACGGCTTTGAGAGAGGGAAAGAGAGTTTTTAAAAAAAGCCGTTTGCGGTCCAAGCTCCGGTCCAAAAGGATATTTTGCGGTCCAAAAGAGCAAAAAAAACAAAAAAAGAGGTGAAAAAAAATGAGGAAAGCGAATAAATATAAAAAGATCAGAAACATTTTAAGATCAGAATTCGGAAATAATCTCATCACTTGTGACAGATACAATTTATCGGAACAAGTAATGTATTTGATGATTGATAAAAACATCCCACTTGCAGGTGAAGAAAAAGAACTAAAAAATATAATTACAGGCAGGTATGAGAGATGAACTTTAAAAGGCTTGAAAGACTCGAAAAAAGGATTTTAGAACCGGAACGGGGCGAAAATGTTTATTTTGATCCGGCTGATTTTTCAGAGGGTGAGCAGGCGGAAATCATAAATTGTTTAGACGAGGACGGGCAATTAAAAAACCTTGATTGTGTGCCTTTAGAGCTATTAAAAAAGATTTTAAGACTTTCGGAGGAAGCCCAAAAAAAGCCGGCAAACGAACGGCACGAACGGCATACAAACGAACCCATAGGGGGGTGTGAGAGATGACAGCGATGACTTTAAAGACGATCAATAAATATTTGCAAACAGAGATTCTTGACGCAAAGAAACTTGACACAGGCGGTGACGTTGACAAAGAAATAGCAAAAAAACGCATGATTGGTTATTTGTGTAGCGTAGCTATTCAAGGTCGTAAAGCAGACATAGAAGAGCGTTTGGAGATTTTGGAAAAAAGGATGGATGAAGAAAAATGAAAAAGATCACAATTCTTGAAAAGCGGATTAAAGAAACAGCAGGCAATCTTCCAACAGGAATCAAAGAAGATGATGGCTTGATATACGGAAAATATTTTGATGGTTGGAAAGTGTTGAGTGATGAAGAGCTTGACGGCATTATCGAACGTTTGAAATCAAAAGCCCATCCCGATGTATTTGTGGATGAATGGGAAGCAGGGGAACTTATTCACACAAACAGACCGGATGAATATACACAGCCGGTGATCCGGCGGGGTCGATGGGAGATTAACAAAGACTTGAAAAAGATCACAATGGTGATTGATTTACACTGGGGGGTGTGAGCGATGAGCATCGAAACCAGACTAAAAAAACTTGAAGAGGCTTTAAACCCAGCAGTAGCACCGGTATTGGTGTTGATGTTTCTGACTTTACACATGGGTGATAAAGCCACATTTGAGAGGATGAACCAAACGGAATTGTGGGAACGGTACAATAATAATCCGGAACGTGACACAAAAAACATTATGTTGATAGAACAATTGTACACAAAAGAAGAGCAGCAGACGATCATGAGGGTTTTTGAAAG
>CAYYNI010000188.1:0-4164 GCA_964472765.1 uncultured Thermotogaceae bacterium
ATAATCGGATGATGAATAATGGTATTAAATATATTAATTATAGAATTAAATAGAGCGCCAAAAAATCCAAATTCCATTGAAAAGACATTATCTTGAATCTCTCCATAATTCAAGTAATAATCGTCCCATCGAAGAAATTTAGATTTTGAGTTTCCGTTGTTAAAGAAAACAACGGAATCCTCAGAAACGATGAAGAAAGTTTCGTCAATCGTGAAATCTTGCCATCCTGAAGTTGAAATATAATTATTTCCTGGAGTGGAAGTGCGATTTCCTGTAAAATGTTTGTCGGGTAATAACCAACGATAATTAACAAAATCATAAGAAAAAGGAATATCATTTATTAGTTCGTTACTTTGATCTAGCGCATAAACTTCATAATAATGATAGCCAAAAACCATTGAAAAACAGAAAAATAATATAAAAAAAATAATTTCCTTTACTTTTTTCGACATTTGTTTAGCCTCCTATACTCATTTAAAACCAAAAGACAATGATTATCCCTCAATCCTCCATCTCCAAAACCAAACCCGCTTTGAAATCGTCAAACGCGGGTAGGTCAGGAGAAGTCATGGTCGTATTGATATCGATACTTATTGTTTTGGAGCCTGCTTCAGAATCATAGATAAGCCCTGCCTGTGAATTCAAATCATAAAAAACTCTTTCTGTTGTTGGACCGCTATTTAATATCAGAGAAAAGAATGATGATGAAGCATCGGGCGAAACATTAAATATCAAACCAGGAGATATTTCTGATTTGATTGCTGCTTGTGTCCAAATATTGGCAGCAGATACCAAAAAAGCCTTTGTAAATTGCTCTGACTTCGTCTCGATAACCTGGAGCTTAGTTTTATAAAAATTATTGGACACATTTTGCACCAAAAAGATAATGACGATGGTAAAAGCAATAAAAATGATCGCCAATCCCAATGCAACGGTTCCGCTTCTTTTTTTCATCTGCACACTTCCTAATTCAGATTCTCATCGGGAGGCAGCCAGAAAATTCTGTTTTTTGTTAGTTTTATCATGTCAGAATTATCTTGCAGGCATCTTTTCTCTATGGATTTTGAGACGGGAATGTTGACAGTGAGTGTGGCTTGTATGGCGGTTATTCCTGAAAAGTCAACCACTTCTTCAGCTGTTTTCCAATCACCTTCATAGAATGAGAGTTCAAATAATTCAACATCATCGAGAATCGTCATAGTAGAATTAAACTCTGAAAAGCCCTTTCGAATATTTAAAGTGATTTCGGAAGCTTCATAATCATAATAAAGCGTTCCTCTAACTAATTGCTCCAAGTTGTCTGTATTTCCGTTTTCGTCAATTACTTTAATTACTGCATTGCCTTCTCTGATTCTAACAAAATAAATCTTAGTTGCCGGATGGCTTTCAGGGTTATATATGTTTGATAATGTTACAGTGGAATCAGTTGCAGAAATCACGAAATCACTGAATCCATCGATGGTCGCTTTTGCTGTATCTATCATCTGTTCGTCAGAAAGAATAACGAAGTATTCTCCGTCAACTTCCGTAGCTGTTGCATCACGAAAGACAATCTCGTAATTAATCGCATCCTTTTTCTGCAAAACAAAGTTTTCGATCACCGCATATTGATATTGCAATGTCACATCAGTGCCATTTTGCGTTGCTGTTAAACCCTTTGGATTGAAAATATCATCAAAAGGGGATTCGAGATGTTGCAGCCCTTTTCCGAACGATCCCAGCCACTTAAACTCGTCTTCTAATATCCCAAACAAAAAATTGATTTTTGATGCTGTATATAATTTTGAAACGATCATATCCTGGGTTTCCATGGCGTTGATTACAATATTCAGTGAAGAAAACAAAACAATCAAGAAAATACTGAAGATGAGCATGGTGATTAACAGTTCCGCAATGGTCATGGCATTTCTTCTCTTAATTGGCATTATTGATCACCCGTTTGAGGCAAACCGCCAATAATGTAAAAAGTCTTTTCCTGGGTGATACTGCCCTTTTTATACTCCAATGTGAAAGAAGCTTCTGGAGTTATCTCATTGGCTGTATTTGTTAAAAAGCCCCTATTATAGTTATAAATTTTAGGGTCCTTAATGGCAACCTCATCGGGGAAGGTGTAAACCGTTCCGTTAGAGATTTCCAATGTGTTATTATTAAACGTCAATGCATAAACGTTCTTTCTTTGAAAACTGTCAAATCGGGCTTTGATCAATGTATTTTCCAATGCTTGGGCAACATAATGTAAGGTGCCTTCACCGCAGATATTTTGAGTGATACTAAACCATGAAGTGAAGGAAACAGCTCCAAGCAAAGCGATGATGATGATAACAATCATGATTTCAATTAGTGTAAAGCCCATTCTTTTTCTTATCATTTTTATCCCTAATTGTATGGAAACACTGAGAAACAAAGCGTTCTCGCCGGATTGATACCAACGGTTGAAATGGTTGCGAATACAACATCAACAGTGATTGTGCCGGGTAATGTTGTGTCATTTGTTATTTCACTCAATTCCAGCTCTGCTAAAGAGCTCACTTCAAAACTATATTTTTCGCCGTTTAATAATTGTTCTCCCACTAAGCCAGGAAGTGAATTACTCAAAATCATATCCGCAACCGAAGCCCCAAGATCAAGTAAATCCTGTTGAATAACTGCATCATCTGTCATTTTCTTTAATGGGCCCAGGCCACGTCCAATAAAAATAATGGCGATAGCCAATATCATCAAAGCGATCAATGACTCTATAAGAAGACTTCCGTTTCTTTTCATATACTACTCCCAACTAAATATTTAATGTATTATACCAGAAAATATAGATATTTTATGTATAAAAATTAACGATATTCTATTTTTGAATCGGAAAAGTGATGATTGTATTAGGAAAGCTAATTATTGTTGCTGGTGTGACTGTGTAACCACAAAAAAAGGGAGAAAATATTACTCTCCCTTTTATGAACAAAATCTATAGTTGATGTGTTTCGATGACAACTGCACGGTTATTTTCAAACAATTATTACTTCGCCTGCTTACTCTCCCAACCGCCATGACCGGTGTCTTTCTTTGAAAGAATGTACGTTTTATTCTTCGGGATTTCGTTTCCATTGACGTGGCCGTTCTGTTCAATAATATCCACCTTGAGGCCGCCGTCTGTATCGTTGACGACGGTTATTTTGCCTTCATAATCATTTGCGTAGATTCTCACGACCCGGAGATTGCTGCCGTTATAAAGTTGGCTGCCAAATTCATCCATGTCCCAATACCAGGAACTGTATCCCCAGAAAACATTAGCACGGAGTTTTCCGTTGTGAATCGTGAAGCTGATTTCGAAATCATTGTTATTAAAAGCATAATTCCAGTCATCGTCAAATTCAACGGTTCCGTCTTCTGCTGGAATGGACATACAGCCGATTGATTTTCCACTCGGGTTTAAGATAAGGGTTATAAGCCAGTCTGGAGAACAAAAACATTCTATCGGATCGTTGATGACAGGCTGGGGAATCGTTGGCTTAGGTATTTCTGTGACAGGTGGGCCTTGAATGGTGACCACATTGTCTATAATCACATGATTGGCGATAAAAGAGCCTTCATAGGTTCCGGTGTTTCCAAAGGTTAATAAGGCCTTTGGAGCATAAACGTAATGGAACGAATTGACGTTGGTGATGCCCACATTAGAGCCGCCTGTGACGATACCCTCGTTGATCTTTCCGGTGTTTCCGATGGTGATGTCGGCATATTTGGCATAAATGGCGTCCAGTGCGATTTGCCCGCTGGGTGAGAAATTGATGACTTTATCTGAAATGGACAGGATATCTACCACGCCGCCACTTCCTGTGATATTGATCTTTGCATCCCGTGAATAGATCGTCCCGTAAAGACTGGCGCTACCGGAAATGTTGATGTCTGTGCTACCGGTGTAGAAAAAGTGTGTTCGGTCGGCCAAGGTGGCATTGCCTATTCTGCTGGAACCTGCAATGATAGAGGAGTTGTTTACGAAGAAAAAGATTCTGCCAGGATTTGGAACGGCAGCTATTATCTCTATGATCCCTGAAATAGAAAGATTGTCAATTTTTAAAACAAGGTCTTCTGTTCCAACTCTGAGTGTGATTTTTCGGTTACTGTTGATGGTGATGTTTTTATAATAGCCATTTTCCGAAATAACGAAATTTGAAT
>CAYYNI010000189.1:0-4108 GCA_964472765.1 uncultured Thermotogaceae bacterium
GAGCCGGTGGCTCCGATTTGCATTTGATCGAAAGTGTAAAAGAGTTTGGTGCATAAATCAGCGTAGCTCACGGATTGATCCCCTGTTTTGCTTTTCACGGCTGCTTCTTCCACGAAAAGATCTTCTTCTTTGCATCCCAGCAATTTGGCGGCATTTTCCAGAATCTGTTGTTTGACTTTTTTCGCCGTATTCCAAACCGCATTTCCGGAAACATAGGTGGTACTGGAAGCGTATGCCCCCACATCGAAGGGCGTCCGATCGGTGTCCGATGAATAAATGTGGATGTAGTCCAAGGGAACACCCAGTTCCTCAGCGGCAATTTGAGAAAGGATGGTATCACTGCCCGTCCCCAAGTCCGTTGCCCCTACCATCAGGTTAAACGAACCGTCATCGTTCATCTTCATGGTAGCCGAGGCCATATCCACTTTGGCGATTCCGGATCCCTGCATGGCTAAAGCACATCCGATTCCCCTTATTTTGCCGGTCTTTTTAGCCTCTTGAGAGTGAATGGCGTCTTTGTATTTTGCAAACTTGTTCTCCCAATCACTGAGGGCTTTTCCCCTCTCGATACACTTGTCCAGCTTACAGCTGGCAACAATCTGCTCAACACCCTCTCGTCCTTCACCCATGATCTTGAAGATAGGAGAGGTTTCTCCTTCTTTCATGGTGTTCATCTCTTTTACAATCAGCGGGTCTTTGCCCACTTTGTACGCCAGTTCATCCAAAACCGCATCCAATGCCAACAATCCCTGAGGCGCACCGTATCCCCTATAAGCTCCGGCGTTGGGAAGATTGGTATAGACGATGTCCGAGACGAAGCGCACCCCTTCCACTTTGTTGTACAACGGCAGCGTCTTGGATCCGCAAACCATGGCGACTGTCAGGGCATGGTCACCATAAGCCCCTGTGTTGGAAAGGGCGTGCATATCGATCGCCTTGACTTTTCCCTCTTTGTCTGCCCCAATTCGTACGGTCACTCTCATGTCATGACGCGTGTAGGTGTTGATAAACGTTTCCTTTCTGTCATACACTAGAATGGCGGGCTTTCCGGTTTTGACGGTCACCAGTCCGCAGTAGCCTTCAATAATAACACCTTGTTTGGCTCCAAAACCCCCACCAATCCTGGGTTTTATCACCCGAATGTTACGGATGGGAATGTCTAGAATATGTGAGAGTATTCGTCGGGCGTGGAAGGGCACCTGTGTGGAGGAAACCACAACCAGGCGTTCTTTATCATCATAATAGGAGAAAGCGGTGTGATTTTCAAGAGGAACCTGTTGGGCCTTGGGATAATAATACGCCCTTTCTATTTGGATATCAGAGTTTTCGATAATCTCATCCACATCCCCGATGCACATGTCATAATGCTGGGCCAGATTCCTGGAGGCATCGTAAATATTTACCGTATCATCCTGATCGTGAATGATTGGCGCCCCTTCATCCATAGAATGTTCAAAGTCAAGCACAGGCTCCAGCACCTCGTATTCCACACGGATGAGTTTCAAAGCCTTTTTAACCGTTTTCAAGTCTTTTCCGGCAACCAGCGCCACCGTATCCCCTACAAACCGAACCTTTTCACCCAGCAGATGGGTGTCGTACGGTGAAGGCTCAGGATAGCCCTGGCCGGCTCGTGTATAGGAGATTTGTTTGACATCCTTGTATGTTAGAACACATTCGATGCCTTCCAATTGTTCGGCCATGGAAGCGTCAATGTGCTTGATCCTGGCATGGGCATGGGGGCTTTTCAGCAATTTCACAACCAATGCGTTTTCAGGCGCCATATCTTCCGTGAAAACTCCTTTGCCTCTGACGAGGGCATGGCTGTCCACTTTCTTTTCAGTATGATTGACTACTTTGAATGCTCTGTCACTCATCTTCTACAACCTCCCCGCCATATTGAACCACCAATTTTTTCAAAGCCGTCAATTGAGATTCATAACCGGTGCATCTGCAAAGATTGCCGTTCAGCCTCTCTTTAATCTCGCTTTCTTTCACCGATTGATCTTCCCTCGTTTTGATATCGTTCAAAAATTCCACAGTGGACATGATAAGACCCGGGGCACAAAAACCGCATTGAAAAGCGGATTCGTCAACAAACACCTGTTGAATCTCGTGAAGCGGTCCGGTTTGTCCCATTGCTTCCAGAGTAGTAATTTCACTCCCTTCAACGGCTGCGGCAAATGTCTTACAGGAAAGGATCGCCTTCCCATCCCTTAATACGGTACAGGTCCCGCAATCCGCTGTATTACAGCCTTTTTTAACGCTTTTGTAGCCTTCCCTTCTCAAAACATCAACGAGCATCTCATTGGGTTCTATATGGAATTGTTTTTTCTCTCCGTTAACGATCAGATTTAAATTCAAAAAGCATCGCTCTCCTTTGTATGAAGGTATGATAAAATTATAACATGAACGGGTCACTCTACAAGTGTTTCAAATCTATTCTTATCTCCAAAGAAAAAACCGCCAAAAGGATCAATCCCCCATCCCGAATCACTGAATTTGTAATCGGATGCAATGGAAAAGGCCTTGGAGTCCTCGTCATCGACAACCGCATATGCCAAGGGGACGTACCATATGTACGATGTGTTGTTCAATAATGCTTGGGATTCATATTCTCTGTAGGTTTGTGTATCCTCGTTATACCATTTCCACAGACACCCGTTCCATTCTTCGTTCTGCTGATTGCCGGTAAAGGTCATGCTAATCTGCTCGGGGGTATTGGATTGAAATTCGTAAAAACCATTTAGAGCATTCACGACGGCAAGAATCTCGTTTGCAGGAGCATCACACTGTTCTAAATAGAGTCCGTAATGATAGACCGGGATTCCCTCATTTGATGTCACAGCTTCTGACGGCTGCCATTGAAAAGTCGGGGTCAGCGTATCAACCGTCGCTTCATGCGCAGGATGATCCGAACAGACTTCAAATGCACCCAAAGGCATGACAGACCCCAAGTCTGTGGGAGTTGATTCCAGAGTGCCGTAAACAGCTGTGACCCGGTAATAGATCGGGTAGTTTGGCATAACGTAAACGGACCCGTCAAGACCCATGGGATTGGCGTTCACAACCCGGTCAATATTGGACCAATTGATTGCTTCACAGATCGTTTGCGCCATTCCTTCCACTTCACTTTCAGGGATGAAGGCAAATTTCTGATAGGTTTGTCCATCCGGCGATCTGTATAAGTTGTAGCCATCCGGCTGATCTGCCGGATCGGGGAGCATACTTCCCGGACCGTAATAAGTATTCAGAGAAGTCCAATCCGCCCAATACAGCTGTATCCACAAATTGGTTTGAGCCGGGGCTACTCTCTCTCCGGTACGAAGATTAACGCTGCCCCTTCTGGTGTAGCTTCGAATGTTCTCTGCCGGATAATCGGCCACAGACTCTGAAAAATCCACAAAGGTCATAGGCTGATACATCCGAACCGCTTCGGGATTCGTTCCCTGAATGGGTATATATTCAACTTTCACCACTCGGTTGTTGTTGTCATCGTAAACGGTTGTAAACAAAGGCACTTCTCCGTTAAACCCTGTGGGGGAGATTTCAAAAGCGGCTGTTTCTGTTCTCCTGACCAGTTGAGAATTGGACGTGACGGATGCGGATCCGGGAATTTGATCCAATAAGGGGGCATAAATCTCCATGACGTCTCTTTGCGCTTCAACATTAACCGTTACCTCAAATGGCCCTGTTATGGGTTCTTCAGCTTCTCTTTGCCCTGAACGCCCGCCGGCTAAGGCCTGCCACTGCATCTCTACCACCGGATCGGTTTCAAGATCCGGGTTGGCTTGACGCCCCGCAGTTTGAAGAATCACCGAAACAATAGTATTCACAACAGATGCTGTTTTCAATCCTGATACAAGGCTTCTGGCATGTCCGACTTTCACAACGGAAATATCGATCTTCTCAGGTTCTCCCGTTAGTTTGATAGCCACACCACCATTTTCATTGGTTAAACCGTTGCCCACAAGATTCTGGGTGCCACTCTCATATATTCTCACAAAAGCCTCCGGTACACCCGGACCGGCATTCCAATTCGTCACCAGCACACCAATCTGTTTTCCCGGCAATATGGCCCCGCCGCAGGAAACAAGAAATATAGCCAGAA
>CAYYNI010000190.1:0-4061 GCA_964472765.1 uncultured Thermotogaceae bacterium
TCATAAAATCCTTTGATTGTTTTAATTGAATCATTTCCTCAGGAGAGAATGAGGCGGAAAAAGGTGTTGGATATTATCTAAATTAAGGAGCTTTTATGCCTGAATCAATTTATTTTTTTGTTATGCTTTTAAGTTTTATTTTTCTTGCGGCATTAAAGATACCCATTTCGGTATCTTTAATGTTTTCAGCAATATGTGGTGCCTTCGTTTCAGGAAACTTTTTCCCTATTCGCCATTTGGTTGAAGGTTCTTTTGGATATATGGATGCGATTCTAATCATCGCAACAGCAATGATCTTTATGGAATCCATCAGGGTATCCGGTTTATTGGAAGATTTTGCTCAGAGAATAGCAAAAAGATTCAGAAACAGACCATTGTTTTTGCTGATGATTATGACACTGTTCATCATGAGTGCGGGAATGATTACGGGATCATCCTCTGCAGCCGTTTTAACAACAGGCGCCATCGCTTATCCCGTTCTAAAGGATCTTGGTTTGGAAAAAAGAAGGGCCGGTGCATTAATTGCGATGACTGCAATATTTGGCATGATCGCCCCTCCAATTAATATACCTGCAATGATTATCGGTCAAGGCGTTGATATGCCTTTTATTGGTTTTACAAAACCATTGCTACTTCTCACAGTGCCTTTAGCTGTAATCAGTGCTCTGATGATCGGAGCTAAACATGTCAAAAAAGTAAATGCTGAGCTGTTTGAAAACATCGAATCCTTTTCAAAAAAATGGTACTTGTACATCCCCATTGTTGTATTGGTTTTTTTAATGATTTTGGAAAATGTTTCGACATTTTCTTTAGGATTGCCGCTTATTTTTATACTCTGTTCCCTTATGGCGGCTTTAATGAGCAAGAAAAATTTTCTGCAGATATCAGTTAAAGCGTTAAAAGAGTCTATCAGCATTCTTTCCATTTTAATAGGCGTTGGAATGTTTATCCAGATTATGACTTTAAATGGCACGAGAGGTTTAATCGTTGATTATTTAAATAACCTTCCGGAAATGGCTTTAATCGCCGGTATCGCATTAGGTGTTCCGCTGTTTGGGGCTGTCTCTTCTTACGGTTCGGCATCCGTTCTCGGTGTGCCTTTTTTGTTGGCTTTTTTAGGCAACAACGACATTATGGTCTGTTCTGCGTTATCACTGCTTGCCGGCTTAGGCGACATGGTCCCCCCAACAGCATTGGCGGGAATCTTTGCAGCTCATGTGGTTGATGAAAAGAACTATTTTAAAGTTTGGGTGAAAGCCTTACCCTCTTTTTTCCTAACCATGATTTTTGGAACCATAGCCCTTTATTTTTCAGATGAGATTGCAGGCATCGCAAATAAAAATCTGTTTTACCCTGTTTTCTTCGGGATTTTTATTATTCTGGGAATCGCTTTTCTTCTGATTGATAAGAAAAGATATCGGAGTGATTTGTCATGATGGTGATATACATTTTATTAACCATTTTTATAGTTGGGACATATCTCTACATCGCTTATAAAGATGCCAAGAAATGGGATTGGTTAATGATCGCCATGATTTTAATCCCAATGATATTAAGGATTTTTAGGATCAAATAGACCCTTTTGTTCAAACGAAAAAACGAGGTGCTGTTAGCCTCGTTTTTTTTAAGTAAAAAAAATCAAAGATGTTATAATAACCTTTGATATAAAGGGGAGTGGTACGTATGAATAAGAGCTTTAAGAAATTGCTCATCTTCAACATCATTCTATTATTATCCTATACCTTGTTTTCAGAAAGGGTTGTTATGGTTTTTCCGAGCGATAACAATGTAATTGTGTTGTTCGATGACAATTCCTGGTTTTATCATTCTCAAATTTCCTGGTATGATATGGTTGATTTTGCTCATTACGATCAGGACAACGAACTGGCAATTCTTGAAGAACATTCTTATCGAATCTCAGAAAATCAGCTTTTGATCAAAGGCATTGCCATGAACACCTCTAATCAAGCCAAAGGGTGTGAGATTGCCTACACCGTTTTGGGAGAAAATCAAGAGTTGTTGATCACTCAAAAAATGATGTCAGACCATAACATAGAACCCGGTCATTTGTTTGAATTCAACCTTGAATTTAATGAGTTTGAAGGGATTCCAAAATATGTCAAATTTGAATATATCAAAGATATTTTTTATGAAGGCGGTGTTTAGATGAACATTACGGATGCCATTACCCAAAGAAGAACCATCAGAAAGTACAAACCGCATAAAATTCCCAAAGACATTCTGAATAACCTGGTCAATGCAGGGCGATTAGCGCCATCTGCAATGAATAAGCAACCGTTGGAATATGTTGTCATCAACGAATCACCCTATCTTGAGGCTATTTTTCAACAACTCAAATGGGCCGGTTACATTGCCCCTTTAGGAACACCCAAAGAAGGTGAAAAACCTACAGCCTATATACTTATTTTAATCAACAAAGAATTAAAAACATCCTTTACCTATCACGATATCGGCGCCGCTGCACAAAATATCATGTTACAGGCAGAGGAATATGATATCGGTTGTTGTTGGATCGGTAGTTTAAACCGGGAAAAAGTAAGAGAGAGTTTAAATATACCCGATCAATTTGAACTGGATACCATCATAGCAATGGGATATAAAGATGAAATATCCGAGTATTACGATTCAGATGAGCAGGTGAAATATGAAAAAATTGGTGGAAAATACAAAGTACCCAAACGAAAACTTGAAACGATCACACACTACAATGCTTTTTGATAATCCGAGAAACAAAAAAAACAGCCCTGGCTTAAAATGGTTTATGCTGTTTTTCATCGTTTTTTATTTTTCCTTTACCGGACTGGCGGTTCAAATGGAAGACATTGAAGCGGCCTGGCAATCCAGGGGGTACAACATTCGATACGAGGATCATTTAAAAATCCTTGAATTGTCATTTGAATTTTCAAATGTTCTATCTTTGGATGAACAGGCCAAAGAATTGTATATTATCACCTATTTAACCCGAGAAATGCCTCAACCCGATGAACAGTATCTTTCCGATATCGAAAAAGTATTGACCAATTCCTCTTTTTCAGAACAAATCATGCCCAAAATCTCCGAAACAATGACCCTTAAAAATACCTGGGAAACCGATTTCTGGCTAACAGAAAGGATTCAGGTAACCACTTTTTTATATGACTCAACCACCCCAATTATCAAATTTTCCTTCTTTGACGAACCCCGTATTGCTGATGACCCCATTCAAAGGGAAAAGGATGATGAGTTGACCGCAGCAGAAGATCCAATCAATCTGTTAACGGCTGAGTTGAAGGAAAAAGAGAATGAGAATCGCCACCTGAAATTAGACAATCAAGCCTTGGTCAACATCAATGCCGTTATGGAAAACACCAACTCTAGGCTCGCAGAAGAAGTTGAAAAATACAAAAATCTGTCTGAATACCGAGACAGAACCATATCGGGGTTGAAAGCAACCGTTGATCGCTACATCGACTTCGAAAAACAAAAAGACAACACCATCCAAATGCTTGAAAACCAAATCAGGGAGCTTGAACAGGACATTACGGATAACCATGACCATTATCAAAGCAACCTTAAAGCCTTAGAAAATGAAATTCACACACTAAAGTTGACCATACAAAAACAGCTGATAGAAATCGAATGGTTGGAAGATACGCATAAACAACTGTTGGAGCGAATCAATCAACTGAAAACGCTACAAGCTGAAAACACAGAACAGGCACCAATTAACAAAGTCCATGAGCAGTCTGACGAACCCATCATTCTTGTCCCGCCAGTTGAAACGACCGTTGAAATCCCTGCGACGGAAAGCATCATGGATACCCCAACAATCGTTGAAGACCCCGCCCAAGACAATGAAAATGAAAAAGAGGAACTCCGTGCGGCTGACACTGAAAAAATGAACCAATCTGAGCCAGTCCCCTTACTAAAAGCCATTGTTATTTATGAAAACGGGAAAAAAGTCCACACCATTCAACACCAGTACAATGAACATAGAAATTTAGTGAAAGAGCTTTTTCTGGATTCAAATGATGAGATTGTCGGATTTTCCGAAACACTTT
>CAYYNI010000191.1:0-4030 GCA_964472765.1 uncultured Thermotogaceae bacterium
GGTATGGATTTGCTTGAATATGCCCGAACCCGTTTGTTCGAACCCTTATCGATTGATCAATATGAATGGCTCCAGCTGCCTTCTGGGATTCGAAATGCGGCTTCAAGTCTGTACTTAACAGCGAAAGAGATGGCCATGATCGGTTTTTTCATGCTGAAAAAGGGCTTTGTTGACGGGAAGCAAATCGTCAACCAACAATGGGTTGAACTGATAACGAAAAAAAACAAGGCAACACCAAAAGGTCCGGCAAGCAGCTATGGCTACGGGTTATCCTGGTGGATGAATTCACAAGGGGGTTTTTCTGCCAGGGGATATGGCGGTCAATTCATCCTGGTCTATCCGGAGCAGCAGTTAATTGTTGTCACCACCGGTGGACTGTTTGGGAATGATTTCAATTATCCCGATACAATCCTTGCAAAGGGTATTTTGGCAGCACTGTCAGACCCCGTAGAGAATGAATCTGCTTTAAATGACTGTTATGATCAGTTCACTCGGTTCAAACCAAAGGATTTTGGTATCATTCCGGCGGATTTACCCTTTCTGAATCAAACCGTAGAGTTTGATTCAGAGTCCATCGTTCGTTGGTCTAATTCTGAAAAAGAAAATGCGTTGGACCTGCATCTTGTAATCAATGGAAATGTCATCAATACGACTCTCCCGTTAGATGGGAATTATGTTCAAGTCGATTTTGGCGATTTTGGCAATTACCGTCAAAATTTAGCCATGATAGCGATCAATTACCTTACAAACAGTACGGTTGAACTCGTTGTGAGAAGATTTCAAAGCCCTTATGTATACCGGTATCTTCTCAGGTACTTTGGGGAAAAGGCTTCTTGGACGACGTATGTCAGTAGTATGAATGGCGTGTATGAACAGTATTCGGGGAAAGCGAGAAAGTAAAAGTAAAACGCATGGGTAAGTCACTTCTATAGAAACGGTTCTGTTCGCAACTCGATGTAAATACTGCTTATTTTTCATTTCCAGAATCGTTCAGGGATATTGGTCATCAGAGGACCGGTTTCTAAGTTAATTTGGGCATCAGAATAATGGTATACTTCCTGGTTGCCAACAGCGGAGCGAGGAACGAATCAATAATATTGCGAGAGCATGCTGTGAGAATTCGTAAATGTAGGGGACGTATGATAAGCGTCAGTCCTGTGGGGGATGTGATCATAAAGACTTTTTTATCTTTGCAGAGGTATTTTTATGATAAAGGTGGTTCCAATGTCCTGTTGACTGTGGACTTCAATCGTTCCTGATAATTTTTCCACTTCTTCTTTTACCGAGGCAAGGCCCATGCCCCTGCCGGAAAGACTCGTTGTTTTTGATTTGGTTGAAAAGCCGTTTTGGAAAATCAGTTGGCAGATGGCTTCAGGAGGGATTTGTTCAATGGCTTGGGCGGTTATCAGACCTTTTTCTGCCGCCTTTTTGGAGACAGCCGGAATGTCGATACCCCTCCCGTCATCGCCTATTGTGAAGATAAACCATTGTGCTTCTTCCTGTACATCAATGATGATTTTGCCGTTTTCTTGTTTTCCCTTTTTTACTCTTTCTTCGGGTGATTCAATGCCGTGATCGCACATGTTTCTTAAGATATGGACCCAGCTTCTGAAAAGGGGTTTTAATCGTTCGCTGTTGATCAGGACGTCTGTTCCGGTGATTATGATGTCTTCGATCAGGACACCTACTCTTTTGGCGGTGGATTCAAAAAGCAGTTTATAACTACTGAATGCTTCCCTGAAGGGTTTGAGCTGTAATTTTTGAAGAATTTGTTTGGCCTCTCTCAGATCATCATTCTCTTTCACTTTTTGAAGAAGCGCCAAAGCTTGCTTGATTTGATGTTTTTCCGAGTGATAAGTTTTTTGCTTTTCCAAAATACTCTGATCGATGTGCTGATGGACCTTTTTCATATCTTTTTCAAGCCAATCCAAATAAAAGTGATTTATACTAATCTTATCAATCAGTTCCTTTACATCTTGGTCTTTTTCTTCCAGCTGCGATTCTAACATGTGAAGATTCTCGCAGATTATTTTCATCCCAAAACTTGCGAAATTGCCTTTTAAAGTGTGAATTTTTCTGAATAATTCGTTTCTTTTTTCTTCATTCGGCACATCGGAAGAGTTTAACGTGCTAAATGATTCCTTTTCCCAGAAAACAAGATATTCATCCACCAGACTTTGAAATTCATCATAATGGGCAATTAACCTGATAATATCCTCAAAAATCTCTTTTTCCTCTTTTATTTTATTCTTTAAAGACAGCTCTTTTGTGATGTCGTTGATAATCACCATGATTTTTTTCTGAAGGATGTTTTCATCGATTTCTTCTTCGATCAGGCGGTATTTTAAAGATAGAATTTTATAACAGCTTTCAATGACGGTTGGCAATAATGAAAATAGCATTTCCCTTTGGCTGGGATCTTCTTCGTTTAAGAGCCATCGTAAGACCTTGGCGGTCATTTCCATTCCACTAGTGTCTCCGTTTGATATGAGTACGGGAAAGTAATGATAATCGATAGTCTTACAAAAAATCTTTTTACATTCTGCACTGTAGCCTTCTTCAACCAACAGAGAATCGTTGAATTTCAAAAAGCCTTCCCCGGTATTGTTTAACAATGTTTCAACAGATTTCATTGATTGTCTTAATTGACTGGTTCGTTCCTTAATCGTTTCCTCGAGGGAATTGTTAATCTTTTCGATTTCCATGTACTCGTCTTTTAGAACTTCGTTCATGGCGTACATTTGTTCATTGGTCACTTGTAGTTCACTGCTTTGAATTTGAAGCAGTTCATTTTGTTTGTTGAAATCCAGAATAAAGAAATAACCCACACCAAATAACAAGACAAACATGCTTATACCGTCTAAATCCATTTGCCAATAAGGGAAAAAAGAGACAACGAAGAAAGTGAATATTTCTGAGGCGAAACTGGTAAAAACCAAGAAATTGAACAGGAACATATCTGAACGGTAAGCCAATATGGCAAAAAGCAAAAAATTGATTACGACAATGAGCAAAACACTGATCATTGGGAAGAAAAAGAGGAATGGAAACAGACAAATATTTGATAAAAATAGGATTTTCGACATTTTCCAACTATTGCAAAAATAGTATTCAAGCCCGGCAAAAAGAAGATTACTGGCGAGATAGCCCGGTATAACGTTGACCCATGTATCCACTTTTTTGATGTAAAAGGTATATCCCCCGAAATAAAAGTAGACTAAAAAAACAAAGGCTCCGTAATAAAGCATTACAATGCCTACCGGCAGGAAGGATTTGAGTTTTTCGCTGTCCTTTAATGCGATGGGAATGAAGATAAAAGCAAGCAGCAAGCCCATCCCGGCCACAAGAATATAGATGAAATTATTGAAAACAGACTTCAACTCGGCATTAAAGCTCAAATAATCCTCTTTTCCGATCATCGGAAAATCTTCCATGATCAGCGATCCCCCAGGATTCACCACAATCAACATTTTGATCGGAAACGGCGTTTCTTCAGAATTATAAGAAAGCAGTGTGCCATTGGGTTTTAAGCTGAATTTGGCATCTTGAAACAACAATTCCTCTCCGTTTATGAAGATATCCACATGGTTGTTTGCCAGATCGAACAGAAGAATGCGGCTATCTTTTTCTGATTCCGGGATCAGGAATTCAAAGAAGATTTGATCCTCTTTTGGTTCAATTTGTATATATCTTGTTTTATTGTCCGGAACGTAATTGGTATTTACCAAGTACTCTCTAATATTTTTTACCGGATACCATTGCGTTTGAACAAAAAAGGCGAAAGAAGTCAACAAACCATAAAAAACAAAGGCAAAAATCAGACCTTTGATCAAACGGCTTGTTTTTGTATTATGAAAGAACGCCTTTAAATGGAACGCCTCGGTATTTGCCATTTTCAAAGCCACACCTTTGTTTATAGATGCTGAATTATAACACAAAATAGCAAAGAAACATAAAAAGAAAATTAAAGACTTGCTATATGTGAATTAATTTTTACGTGAAACTATTTTCTTTATTAAATTATAATTAT
>CAYYNI010000192.1:0-3976 GCA_964472765.1 uncultured Thermotogaceae bacterium
CAACGACCCCTTTTTCAACCAATCGATCTACAATGCCGGAAACTGTACTGTTAGAAAGATCTAAACGCTTTGCAATATCACTCACTTTCATATCGTTGTACTCCATCAAAGTCCGAATGATTAACCCCTGAGACTCTGAAATGCCAAGGGTTTTAAACTCCTGATCCAGATTCTTCTTGATCAACATCATGATTTTTTTTACCGATGTCATGATTTCAAGTATCTTCGTGTTAATTGGCAAAACAAACAATCCTCCTTTATTTAATCTCGAATAATTCGAAAAAAAATATTCCGAATGCTATTATTTCGTACTCGGAATATATATTATCGTATTTTTTAATTTTTGTCAATAAGGCGAATTCTGTTCCAACTTATGCTAAAACAAAGACAGCTGCTCTTTTGGTAGGGTTATTTCAAGGGTATGCATATACGAAAAAAGGGCACTTGTATCACAAATCATTCCCCGTTCTTTACAGGTGGATTGCACCAGCTGAAGGAGTATATGACTGTTTGGAGAGAGGATTTCGTAAGCATTGCCATAGTGTTTGATGTATTGTTCTTTTAATCCCGGGAAATAGTGATCCAATTGTCGATAATAATATTGCCTGTCACCATCACGTAAGGTCAGACCCATGTTAAAGCACAGAATACCGTAAACGTTGGCTTGGATGCAATCATTCAATAGTCCCCGGACATTTTCTGGCGTATCTGTGATAAAAGGCAGTATGGGTGTCATCCAAACGATGGTTGGGATACCTTCTTCATGCATGATTTTTAAGACTTCCACACGTCTTGTTGTGGAGCAAACATTGGGCTCCAAAATAGCACAGAGGTTTTCGTCATATGTGGTAAGTGTCATTTGAACCACACATTTGGCGTTTTTGTGAATGCTTTTCAACAAGTCTAAATCTCTCAGAATCAAATCGGATTTTGTCTGAATGGCCAGACCAAAACCGTAATGTTCAATCATTTCCAGGCATGCTCGAGTCAAACCCCTCTGCTTTTCCTCGTGTATATAGGGATCACTCATGGCTCCGGTGGCAATCATGCATTTTTTTCGTTTGCTTTTCAAGGCATTTTCCAACAGTTGGGGGGCATTTATTTTAACTTCCACGTCTTCAAAATCATGGTCCATTTGATAGCAGGTGCTTCTGGAATCGCAGTAAATACAACCATGGGTACAGCCTCGATAAAGATTCATACCATTTCTGGAGGACAAGATCCCTTTAACAAGCTTTTCGTGGATAAGGTACACCTCCTTCAGCCTTTTTCTGTTTTAGTATGAAAAGTCGTGCTCAGACTATTGCGGATCACACGGATTACAGCAAAAAAGATTTATTTATCCATACCCATGTGGCTGATAAATACAAACTGTATATCATGGGGGATGTGGTCACCTACTGGAGCCAGGTTGGGGGGCCGGACAATTAATTGATTTGTTATTCTCTCAAAGTACCCATCCACAAATACGCCAACGCATAAGCGGGGAGATAGGATTGAACGTGTTTTCCCGTTGGCAATTCCGTATAAAACACCGATTCCGATCCGTTGTGGGCATCGTAATAGTCTTTTGCCGTTCTTGAATTTTCAACCGGAACGGCTTCATCTGTTGAGCTGTGGAACATGAACATGGGAAAATGATCCAAATTCGGAACCCAGGTGTTGTAAAGGTCATTATCTTTTAATGCTTTTGAGACTTCCGATTGATCGTTCGCCAAATCAGTAAACAGCTTTTGGGTAAAGATATCACTGGCCTTTCCCACACCATGGTTTGGAAGGCTTGCACGGATTTCATCGGATGAGTGTTCCCCGTCAAATAACGGCGGAATCGTTGTAGCGTAGGGCTGCTTAAACAGTTCATCCGGTGAATCGAAGAGGGGATAAACGTCGTTGTAGGCAAAGATCATATAGGACAGAAAATCAAGGTGTGTGTATTCTTGATCGTCGGTCACAATTTTTTTCATAACCGTTGACAAATTATAAGGGCCGGACATGGGCGCTAATCCGGTGATGGTGAATTCATCCGGGTGTTTCGTTTGGATTTCTTTACCCGCTGCCATGGTTGCGAAGCCGCCTTCAGAGTAACCGGCGATGAACAGTTGGTTGTTCCATGTATAATCAGCTGTTTTACTTCGTAAGAATTGCTTTCCCGCCCGAATTATGTCCACAACAGAATAGGCGATGGATTTTGCATGACAAAAGGGATGCAACGTTTGATCGTCCACACCAAATCCGCTGAAATCAGGCATAAAAACGACATAACCCATGGAAGCGGCTATACAAGCGTTGTACACTTCCAAGTTATCCGTCTGTCCGCTTTCAGCAAGATTGGAGGGAGATTCTTCCCGACTGAAAATCGTTCCATGCTGGATTGACAATATGGGAGCGACAAGCGGTTCACGGGAAGTGTTGTTCGCAACCGGTACCGGAAGAAGAACTAAACCGGATTGAATGGTGCGCTCATCGTTGGCACCAATGGTTTTAAAGGTGATTTTGTATGCCTTGACATCATAAATCATTTGTGAAGTCAATTCATCAAGATTCAGTACCGGAATAGAGCCAATCGTTATAAAATCACCAATCAGGTATTCACCGAGATAGTCATCCATCAAATCAACAATTTGGGATCCCTCTAATAAGATAACTTCTTCAGATTGACTGACCAGTTCCCCTCTTTTGTATGTATCGGGTTCTTCAGTTTCAAATAGACAGCATCCTGAAAACAGAATGAAGATTAAAAAGATGAGTCCTCCCGCCCAAGCCTTTTTCAAATGGATCACCTCGTTTTTTTCATTGAGTTGTCTTTTTCAACTAAAACGAAACATTATAACATTTTTCAATCTGAATCTCATTTATGTTCCCATAAAAAAATGCTCAAATTCAGTCAATTTGAGCATTTTTTGTGTGTATTGATTGCGATATTAATTCTTCAGTTTTTTAACGGCGATTTCGGCGGCTTTGATTAAAGGATAAGCGGTTGGTGGCGCTGTCAGCAGAGGGTGGGTTCCGATTTGTGCGGTCAGGATATCGTAAACGGTCATGTTGTTTTGAATGGCAAAGCCGATGATGTTTACTAATTCACCTGTACTGAGGCCACCAGTTACAGTGCCTCCCAGAACCAGTCCGGAATCTTTTGCCACAACCAATTCCACCATTTGCGAGTGGGTTCCGGGCAGTTTGCCGGGGTGTTTGTCCACGCCTTCAAACTTTGTACAAATGGCCGGAATATTTTGTTTTTCTGCCTGTGAACGGTTGAGTCCGGCTACTCCAAAGGCATCATTGCCGATGGCGGTTGAAAAGATGGAAACCGTTCCTTTGAAGTTTTTGGTGACCGAGATGTTGTAAAGGTTGATACCGGCAATCCTTGCTTCAGCACAAGCTGTCGATGCCAACATGGATGGGGTGTCCCGTCTGGTGATAAAATCGTGTTTTTGGGCACAGTCTCCAACGGCAAACACGTTTGTGCATTCCGTTCTCATATATTCATCTACTTTGATTTGTCCGAAACAGTTCAACTCTAAACCCGCATTTTTAGCCAATTCGGTATTCGGAACATAACCCATGGCAAGTATTACGATATCCGCTTCAAGCTGTTCTCCGTTTTCGAGGATTACACCGGAAACCTTTCCGTCGCCTGTGATCTCTTTAATGCCGGATCCACTTTTCACATTGACGCCTCTTGCTTTTAGAACATTTTCTGCTTTTTCGGCAATGTCGTTATCAAAGACAGCACCCAGAACATGCTCTAAAACTTCAACCAAAGTGACATCTTTTCCGGCCTTGTTGAGCTCATCGGAGACTTCCACGCCGATAAAACCGCCGCCGATGACAACGATCTTTTTTGCCCCTGGTACCTGGCTGGCTAGCTGATCTAATGTAACTTTATTTTTGGGGATAGTGTAGACGCCTTCAAGATCACTGCCTTTCAACCACTTTGGAACTTTTGGCATGGATCCTGTGGCAAAGATGATCTTGT
>CAYYNI010000193.1:0-3974 GCA_964472765.1 uncultured Thermotogaceae bacterium
CAAAAAGCGTCCAGGAAGTGGTGAGTATGAGAAGCATCATGACAACTAAAAATATGGTTTTAAGTGTTTTCTTCATCCTTGATACCTCCGTTTAATTGTTCGAATTCATCTTCTATTTCAGACAAAAATTCGTTCATAGTTGAAATAAATTCTTCCATTTCTGTTCCTTCTGTCTTGTTCATATCCATCAGGCAGGCATTGGCATAACGCTTCAGAATCAGATAATTGGTTTTCTTCAGGGCAGATTTGACAGCAGACATCTGCATCAGGATATCGGAACAGCTTCTGGATTCTTCAATCATCTTTTGAATACCCCTGATTTGACCTTCGATCTTTTTTAACCGGGTCATGATCATTTTATCATAAACCGTTTTTTCGTTTTCGTTCACGTTAGTACTCAAATACACTTCCTCCGATAAATTCCCGAATAATCGAATTTTTTGGAATAAATTCGGTATTGGTAATGGGCAAAAAATACTCCAGGAATTTCAGCAGTCTTTTAGATTCAATATTCTCTTCGCATTCGTCAGATATCTGTACCAACAGCTGTTCGGCATACATCTTCAAAACAGCCAATTCATACACCAGAGCAGATGAAAACATGTAATCCGCTTCCTCCTGGAAAGGAAAGATATTCTCTGTTTCACCCTTTCTAACGGACTGCCACATTCTGATGGTTTTGATTGCAGAATGCCCTCTTGTGCTATTGTCTCTGACGATTCGTCTGATCAGGCGAGTGTCCGTGGTGGGAATTCGGTTGATATCGTCAATCCCCAATTGCGTCAATGCACTGACGTATATCTTGAATTTGCAATTTCTAGGCACACTTTTTGTCAATTCTTCGTTAAGGCCATGAATCCCCTCTATGATTAACGGCTGCTCTTTCGAGATCCTTAAAACTTCATCAGTGATGAATCCCTTGCCCTTCACAAAATCAAACTTGGGGATACGGACTTCTTTTCCATCCAACAAATCAAGAAGCTGATTGTTAAACAATTCCAAATTAAGGGCATAAATGGATTCGAAATTATAATTTCCAAATTCATCCTTAGGCGTCAAATCCCGGTTCACAAAATAATCATCCAATGAAATGGTCACCGGCTTTAAACCTTCTGCCATCAACTGCAATTTCAGCCTTTTAGCGGTGGTTGTTTTACCGGATGATGAGGGCCCGGCGATTAGGATGACCCTTTTCTCAAGGTTTTTACTTATTTCTTCTGCCATGTTGGTAATTTTTTTGGCATGAAGCGCTTCGGACATCAGAATGACGTCTTTGATCTTTCCATCAGCAATCTTATCGTTCAAATCACCCACAGTTTCAATCCCCAATATCTCTCCCCATCGTTGATACTGCAAAAAGACCTGAGAAAATTTTTGTAGCTGTTTTCTTGTTGGCAATTCATCCGGAGAATCTTGCGTACCGGTGAGTAAGAGGAAACCTTGACCGTAAACTTCCAAATCAAAGGGTTTTAAGCACCCTGTACCCGGAGGCATATATCCGTAAAAATAATTGATGTAATCCAAGTCACCGCATTTGTAAACATTAACTGTACTCTTTTTTCTAAATCTGAACAGACGAACCTTCTCCAAATCACCATTCGCTTCAAAATTCATCAAAGCGACCCGTTTGTCCAATTTATGTTTTGTAAATGGATAATCAAACTCGATCAGTTCCAGCATTCTTTTTTTGAGCTGTTTGATCTCAGAATTTTGAACCCAGCTTCCCAACTCACAGTAAAGTCCATTTTCGATGGAATGCAG
The DNA here is from genome assembly GCA_964472765.1 of uncultured Thermotogaceae bacterium. GTDB lineage: Bacteria > Thermotogota > Thermotogae > MWEM01 > MWEM01 > JASUTC01. The sequence goes on from CAYYNI010000193.1 coordinate 1,762, forward strand.
CACTTTCAACTTGCGTTCAGGGAATAATTCTTTGGCAGCGATATACAGGGTAAAAATCAATCCTCTCTGAATCATTCGGATCCCGTCTGAGTGAGTCATGTCAATAAATTGAACCTCAGCATCGGAATAAACCTGATTTCCCATTTCCCTTAAACGATTATTGACCTTTGCCCCCAAAATAGGTCTTTGAGGTACTAATCCGGACTTTTCTAAAATGGCGCTTACCGTCACAGACTCTTGAAAGGAGATTTCTTTTCCCTTGTTTTGGATTTTTATTGTTATCATTTATCATCGCCTCGAATGTAAAAAAGTCTTTGATCTCCAAGCAAATCAGAGTTTATCTTTTGGCTCGCTTGACATTTGCTCAATGATATAGTAGAATATCAACCGGTGTTGGATTAGTAGAACATCAAACAGAGTTGGGGCGTAGCCAAGTTGGTAAGGCATCGGAATTTGGATCCGACATTCGGGAGTTCGAGTCTCTCCGCCCCAGCCAATAAATCAAAGAGAGCCTTTCGGCTCTCTTTTTTTATGCTCTTATTGAGTCGCAGTTGCGTCTGACGAGTCGGTCGATTGGGCTGTCAGTTTCTCCAGTTCTTCCGTCTTTTTTACCGCTGCATCTTTTACCTGCTGGATGATTGTATCGATATCTTCATATTCCGGTTGAAGGGCTTTGAGCTCCTCCAAATACAACACTTCTTCATCATATTTTCCCCATTTTTCCATCAGGGTTACCAGAATTTCATAAGCCGATACTCTTCTTTCCATAGGTTCTTCTTCAGATTGTGCTATCTTAGCGATACCCAACTGATATTGGAGTAATTGTGGTTCCAGGATCATGCGGTATTGTCTGAATATTTCTTCATCGTTGAGATACATCATGTATTGATCAATTTGATTTTGGAACCATTTTAAAGCCACCTCAGAATTTTCGGGCTGGTATTTCCTCAACAAATTAATCACTTGGGTGGAAGTCGTGTTGTATTGGTATAAGATGCTTAATCCTTCCACAATCTTAGTTTCATTTGCTTTGATCTGTTCTTCCAGGTCATTTATTACCTCATCGACCTGATCAGCTTGGATATTTTCCTGTACTAATTGTTCAACCAAATCGTGATATCTCTTGGCATTCGTAATCTCACTGATCTCGTCTTCCAGCAGATCTAACTCGCTTTTTTTGGCTGTGAACTCTTGGTTTAAATTCTCCAGATACGTCTGTGTATCAGCTGTTTGTGTTGATTGACCCGTTTCAGCCATTTTTTCCTCGATCATGACTATTTCATCTTCCAAACCGACTCTTTCCTTGTCTTTCACTTCTTGAACACTTTTGAGTTGTTCAACACTCATGGAGATGTAATCTTCAGGTGTTTTTTCTTTCACTGTTTTGAAATTGTCCAATATGTTCATCTGATTGTTGAAGTTAGCATTCATATTTTCTAATGTGGTGATGTAAACGGCGATATTTCGTGGGTCTACCTCTGCATCGATATGTTTTTCACCGTCTTTTTCTACCAGTATGTACGGTTCTAGCCAAGAGGTAAATTCGTTCATGGTTAGATTATCAGTTAATTCGTAATTATCCGTCATTTTCTGATACTTGTCGTAAACGTTTAAAACATCATCATTCAGTATGTAGTTAAAATGATTTTCTTCTTTATAGGATTTCAACCATTCGGTGTATTCTTCGTTCTGTAATTGGGTTTTCGTTTGATTGTACAGTTCTTCATTACCGACAAAATCTTCATAGGTTTCCAGTTTTCTCCGGTCTTGTATATCGATGAGATGATAACCATATGATGTTTCAACTGGACCAACAATGGTGCCAACCTCACCAGTAAAGGCAGCATCTTCAAATGATTGGACCATTTGCCCCCTGGAGAACCAGTCTAATTCACCTCCATTGGCACTGTTTGAAGTATCTTTGGAATACTGAACAGCTGCTTCACTGAAGGTAATCTGTCCATCTTGAATCTGTTTGAGAATATCTTGAGCCTGTTCTAATGCATCAACAAGAATATGTGCAGCCTTCACTTGGTTGTTTTCTGAAGTGATTTCTTCCTTATTGGTTTCGAAATAAGCCTGTATATCCTCTTCTGTAACTTCCGTTACTTTTGCTTTTACGTTATCCAGTTTCATCTGTTCTTCAAGATAAGGACGTATATACGCTTTGTAATTATCCAAGCTTCCGTATCTTTGGACAACCAGCTGTTTTA
>CAYYNI010000194.1:0-3974 GCA_964472765.1 uncultured Thermotogaceae bacterium
TAAAGGATTTTGATATCAGCCCCCGCCTCAGCAAAATCCTTTACGTATTCATCAGGGTTTGTGAAGGCTATCCACTCCAAGTTTCAAATACCCCTTGACGTTCATTTGATGATCACAAACCCTGATGAATACGTAAAGGATTTTGCTGAGGCGGGGGCTGACATCTTGACAGTTCATATTGAAGTGTGTCCTCACTTAAATCGTACGATTCAACAGATCAAATCCTTTGGTATGAAGGCATTTGTATCGCTTAATCCACACACCCCCATTTTTTTCCTCAACGATATTGTTGAATATCTTGATGGTGTTTTGATTATGAGTGTAAATCCAGGATTTGGCGGGCAAACATTTATACCCAGTTCCATTAGAAGGATACAGGAGCTTTTTGAACTCAAAACACAAAAAAACAATCACCTTTCCATAGCAGTAGATGGAGGAATTAATACCTCCAACGTAAATTTGGTAAAAGAAGCAGGTGCCGATATTATCATTGCGGGAAGTGCTATCTTCAATTCCGATGATCCGAATGCCCTCATCAGGCAAATGAAAGGTCTATGATGATTAAAGAATTAGACAAAGCACGTCAAAGAATTGAGTGGTTAAGAGACCAGATCAATAAACATGATTACCGGTATTATGTTTTAGCTTCTCCAGTAATCAGTGATGTAGAATATGATCAGTTGTTCAAGGAACTTGTCGAATTAGAACAAAAATTTCCCCAATTCTTTTCCAATAATTCTCCAACACAAAAAGTAGGGTCAACGGTTTTAACGGATTTTATGAGAGTTGAACATTCACAACCTATGTTAAGTCTTGATAATACTTACAATGAAGATGAGATTTTTGCTTATGCCGACCGAATAAAAAAAAGCATTCAGCAACCTTTTGGATATTGTGTTGAGCTTAAGATAGATGGTGTCTCTTTTGCTGCCAGATATGTCCATGGAGAATTGGATAATGGTATTTCCAGGGGGAATGGCGTTGTCGGTGAGGATATTACTGAACACCTAAAACAAACAATCGGTATTCCAAGATATCTCAACGAAAAAATCGATATTGAAGTTAGAGGAGAAGTTTATATGAGTGAAAAGGTTTTCGCTCATGTGAATAATGTGCGTGAAGAGAACGGCCTAACTGTTTTTGCCAATCCCAGAAATGCCACAGCGGGTACATTTAGGCAATTAAACACCATTGAAGTCCGAAAACGTGGGATTCGTTCTTTTACCTATTCTATTGTGGAACCTGAAAAATACGGTTTAAAAACTCAAACACAGCAGTTGGAAAGATTGGAAGCTTTAGGTTTCAGTGTGGAATGCCATCATCAAAGGTGTGAATCCATCGAAGAAGTGATTGACTATTGGCGTTTATGGAATAAAAAAAGACATGATTTGGATTTCGAGATCGACGGGTTGGTAGTAAAGGTGGATGAATTGGAAGTGCAAAATGATTTGGGTAGTACATCTCATAGCCCCAGATGGGCCATTGCGTTTAAATTCCCCGCTGAGCAAAAAGAAACGACACTTCAATCCATCACTTGGAGCGTTGGAAGAACTGGGGTGATCACTCCCGTTGCCCATTTTAACCCCATTTTTCTTGCCGGAACGATTGTAAAAAATGCCAATTTGCATAATATCGATAATATCAGGGAAAAGGATATCAGATTAAAGGATGTTGTGATTGTTGAAAAAGCAGGAGAAATTATACCTCAGATTGTCAGAATTGTTCCGGAAAGGAGAACAGGCAATGAAATTCCCATTGAATTACCTCCTCGTTGTCCGGTGTGTGGCTTTGCAGTGGGAAAAGTAAAGCAAGAAGAAGTGGCCATCAGATGTTTAAATCCATTGTGTCCGGCAAAAATTAAACGTGCGCTTGAGACATTTGCCTCAAGAGAGGCGATGAATATTGAGGGTTTGGGAGAAAAACTCGTCGATCAACTGGTTGAAAAAAAATTGATTGGGGATATTGCAGATATTTATTTTCTCAAAGAAGAACAGATGATCTCATTGGAAAGAATGGGTCGAAAATCAGCAAAAAAATTGATGAATGAAATAGAGAAAAGCAAGCATCGTCAATTGCATCAGTTTTTAACAGGACTTGGAATACCCAATATTGGAAAGAAGTCAGCAAAAGACATTGCCCGTCATTTCAAAACTTTGGTGGGAATAGAAAAAGCCAAGGTTGATGATTTGAAAGCCATTGATGGTGTTGGTGAAGAAATGGCTCAAAATATTTTCAGGTTTTTCAACAGTGAGAGAATACAAACACTCATTAAGAAATTTAAGAAAGCCGGCATAAATCTTTCTGAGCAAGAAGTGGCAGCTCAGAAGACAACCTTGCAGGGGTTAAAATTTGTCATTACAGGTGAGCTTCAAACCCTTACCAGATCAGAAATCAAGTCATTGATTGAGTCTGAAGGAGGAACAACAACGAGCACTGTTTCAAAAAAAACTGATTATTTGATTTTTGGAGAGAATCCTGGTTCAAAAATTGAAAAGGCTAAGCAATTTGGAATCAAAACGATCAGCGAAAATGAATTCTACAAATTGATAAACCGTTAACATTTCCAAATATATTTCCCTGAATAGTGGCTATCCGGAAAACTTCGAAATCCATTCTTTAAAGGCATACAAAATCTGCGTATCAAGTAAAAAATAAAAAGTTGTTCCGATAAAAACGAACAACAAATCAGGTCCCCATGTTGCAATGATGGGATTTAGATGCCAGGGACTCCATCGGTCAGCCCTTCCCATTGCAGCCATCCACTGAGTAGACCCTTGGTAAAGGGCGATGAGTAAAAAGGTGAAGATCACGCTCCAAGCCTTGCTTTTGATATTGAGGGCTAATGATAAGGGGACCCCTAAAATTGCGATGACAAGAGGTCCAAAAGACTGTGCATAACGAGTATGTAATTCCACCTCGAAAGTAAAGCTTTCTCGATTATGAACACCTCTTGTGTTGTTTTCGTTTATGATGTACAGCAGTTCACGGGAAGTCATATTGTATATATTTTTATTGGTTAGCAAAAAATAATAATTAATATCTTCTATGATTTGCTTTTTTTGGTCTTCTGTGATAGGTAGCTGAGTCATCTTGGAATCTTCAACGGTACTGTAAAAAGTCATCCCTGAAAGATCCCAATTTTCTTTTTCGTCATCAAAGACTATTTCATCAGCGTAATAGACGTCCATTATATTTTCTTCTGAATTGATGTTGTAAATGAAAACACCATTTAATTCATTTCTGTTTGCATAAACCCTTTTCATAAAGAGGTATCGATCATCTCTTAAAAGCAAAAATTTATCAATACCGGATGAGAGATAAATTTCCGCCTCTTTGTTACGGTAGATTTGCGGAACTACAAATTCTTTTAAAAAAAAGGTGAAAAAGGATAATAAAAGTCCGAGAATTAAAAAGGGTGTAACAATACCTTTCAGTTTTACCCCGTGGACTTGCAGTGCAATAATTTCGTTGTTTGACTCAAATTTTGACAATAGCCAGAAAATTGACAACAGAACACCAACTGGGATAGCCTGCGGAATATATTTTGGTATTTGATACAGGATAAATGGAAACATTCTCCAAAAAGAAAGGTCGTTTCTGATAATCTCGGAAGAAACTTCAATCAGAATAAAGACATTGGCATACAATAAAAAGCCACAAAACCCAAGTATAAATGGCATAATCGATGATTTAAAAATGTATCTTTTCAAGATACTCAACAGATGCCCTCCGTTTCATTTTCTTACAAATCGTTCTTTGATGAAGTACATCATCTTTGAATCCAACAGCATAAAAAATAAAAGACCTAAAAACATAAAGATCAAATCCGGTGACCAAACAGCCAAAGAAGGGTTAAGACGATAACGGGTATTGGAATAGGATGCCACATTATGCAACGCAACACTTTGCATAAAGATTTCTCCGGCCTTGAAACTACCAATGAGCAAAAAACTGATCACGATGCTCCAGGATTT